>JAGHTW010000243.1 GCA_018065145.1 Candidatus Prevotella equi | reverse complement strand
AGGATTGAGGTTATTGTTCAAGCCGACGAGACTGTCATCGTTCGTGCATGCTGCAAGAGCGATAAGGGCTGTGATATATGTAAAAATCTTTTTCATCATATTCAGTTGTTAAGAAACATGTCTATTATTGCTTTGGCGTCTGTTATGTTTATCTCGCCATCATTGTTTACGTCTGCTACCTTTCGGTGTATCTGCGATGCTGTTCCTTCTAAACAGCGGTTGACGAGCATCGAGGCATCGCTGACTCTCACCTCTCCGTCATCGTTGACATCTCCGAGGATGTAGAACTTTTGTTCGAACTGGCTTTCTTCGTCCGTCATGAAGTTTGGTGCGAAGGCGGTGGGATTGTTCATCGTCACTGCCGTTGGCCTATCGAAGAGGGAGCGCTTTGCCATGAGCGGAGGATCACCGTTTGGCTTTTCCTCGTATTTCCCATCATCGAACGGTGGCATTGCCAGCGTTATGGGATAGACGCGCCCGGGTAGGATGTCAGCACCTTTCAGGTCTGCTACCGTCGCAGCGCCGTTGTCGTCTGTTAGTGTCACCGTCAGGTCTTTGTCCCTGAGGTTTGTTGGTGGCATCATCATATATGCCACGAGGGGTTGTCCTTCTGCCACTGTTATGTCGTTCAGTGCGAGCGTCATGGTTGGTTCTTTTGTCAGCGTTGTGAGCGTACCGTTCGTGGCGTTCATCGTTGCTGTTGTGGTGAAGTCCTCGTTGTCTGATGCCAACGTGAGGGACTTCAGTGTTCTTTCGCCATCCAGGGAGCATTCGAACCTTATTATGCTGCCGAGGTGTTGGTAGTCGAAATGACAATCATTTGCCGTCGATATTGTCTGCGCCGTCATGAAGTCGTATGCGGCGAGGTGTGCTGCGTTGTCGTTTTGTTCCTGTGACTGTGCTCCGTAGCTTACAGGCAGAGCCGTCATGGGATTTTTGTTTATGATGTATGATTGGGAATATGGGTAGTATGAATAGTATGTTGCGTTTGGTGTCAGCGACCAGCCATAGGCAGAGAGAGTGCAGTTGTTATCGGCATCGTTTAAGACCCAGTGTATGATTTCGGTGTTTGAAACAGTGAATACTCCGCACATATCGTCATATTTCCAAGCGAGTTGTATTTCTCCTTTCTCCTGGTCGTAGGTATAACCAGTAGCGAAGGCGAATTGCACTGCCGCCATGAGGAACAATATGCTTAGGAGTTTCTTCATTGATTGTTACTTTTAGAAATCGATATCAGCCTCTGGCATTTCCATGTCAGCATCGTCCTCAAAGATGAAGCTTGCTGCTTTTGCGCCACGTTCTTGATCTCCTTCACCTCCCATTTCACCTGTTCCGCCACCTTGTCCCTGTATCGGAGAACCAGCCATAAACTGCTCCTCCTCCAACTCGTCGAATTCGACTGTTGGTGGAATGTAAGCCTTGAGCGTTTTGCCGGCAGGGTTTAATATGTTTTCCGTTAGTTTCATATAAGTTTTATTATTCCCAATTTGTTACGTAACGTTTATTGTTTATGTGCGCATACGTGCGCGTGTAGTTATTAAGGATATGCAAAGGTAATATTTCTTTTGCTAATATGTAAGGCAAGAAATATTACGTATAACATTATTTAACAGTAATGATAACGTGTTAAGAAAAATTAAACATTGAGAACAACACGGGAGACACTGTTTTTGTAAACGCGAATTTTCGTAAATGGAACGTGAATTTTCGAAAATTATAATACAAGTTTCGCATGGTGTAATTTGCATATATATTTGGTCGCTTCGCGAGAAATCTTGCGGCTAACGCCGGAAATATCGTTGCTTACGCTGGAAATCTTTATCTTAAGAAACACCTAAATTTCCCCGAAGGGCAGAAGATTTCCGCTCGCAGAGCGCAAGATTTCTTGCCGTCAGGCAACTTGAGAAACTTGAAAAATTATAATCTGAAGATGGTTGTGAGTTTTCTGTTTTTGGGGGTGCGTGGAAGGATGGAGGCGGAAGGAGGGCGGTGTGGGTGTTTATCAAAATTTCGCCTTTGTATCTTCTTGAAAAACAAGCATATAAAAGGGGCTCTGTAATCGTGCCACTTTTACACGGTAATCGTATAACTTTTACTGGGTAATCGTGCCACTTTTACATTGTAATCGTGCAACGATTACAATGCTATAGTAAAACGATTACTTTTGGACACTAAAAAATCGAGATGTTTAGTGACAGAAATGAGGGCGGGAAATGAGGGCGAGTTTTCTGTTTTTTTGGCCCACAGATGGCACGGATGGACACGGATTTTTTGGGTCCCACAGATTACTCAGATGGACACAGATATTTTTTTTTGGCCCACAGATGGCACAGATGGACACGGATTTTTTTTGGTCCCACAGATTACTCAGATGGACACAGATATTTTTACCTTGCTGTTAGTCCGCTTATCTGTGTAATCTGTGAAATCTGTGGGCAATTATAATTTGAACGCGAATTAACGTAAATTAAACGCGAATTTTCAAAAATTTTTATCAACTGAGATACTTAGCTGTTACTTAGTCCGCTTATCTGTGTAATCTGTGAAATCTGTGGGACTTTTATTTCTCGAGGAGGTCGGGGCGGAGGCGTTTGGTTCTTTCTAGGGCTTGGTCCATTTCCCATTCGCGGATCTTTGCTTCGTGACCTGAGAGGAGGATGTCTGGGACACGCCATACCTCGCCAGGGGCTGACTCTGGATGGTACTCTGCCGGACGGGTATAGACGGGTGGTTCGAGGAGGTTGTCCTGGAAGGAGTCTGTCAATGCGCTTTCCACATCGCCGATGACGCCCGGTATGACACGTACGATGCTGTCTGCCATGACGGCGGCAGCCAGTTCGCCACCGGTAAGGACATAGTCGCCGATGGACACCTCACGTGTGATGAGATGTTCGCGAATGCGGTAGTCGATGCCTTTGTAGTGTCCGCAGATGATGATGATGTTTCCCTTGAGGGACAGTTCGTTAGCCATCGGCTGGTCGAAGGTCTCGCCATCAGGGGCGGTGAAGATAATCTCGTCGTAGTCGCGCTCTGCCTTGAGTGCTGCTATGCACGACTCGAGTGGCTGGCACTGTATGAGCATGCCGGCAGCGCCGCCGTAGGGGTAGTCGTCCACGCGCTTCCACTTGTCTTTGGTGTAGTCGCGGAGGTTGTGGAGGTGAATCTCTGCGAGTCCTTTCTTCTGCGCACGGGCGAGAATGGACTCATTGATGAAACCCTGAAGCATCTCAGGGAGAACGGTGATAATATCTATACGCATAACGAGTTAGAGAGGCCCACAGATTACTCGGATGGACACGGATTTTTGTTTGGTCCCACAGATAACACAGATGGACACAGATTTTTTTGCCCTGTTGCTTACTTAGTCCGCTTATCTGTGTAATCTGTGAAATCTGTGGGCTAAAAGTGTAATTTTGTTTTATGATGGTGCAAAGTTACGTTTTTTTTTCGAAAAAATAAAGAAAATACGCTATATGCATATTATTTCTCGTATTTTTTTTCTAACTTTGTATCAAAATATGAATCCACAGCCATGACGGAACAGGAACGAATATATTATCTTCGCGAACAGCTTCATCAGCATAATCACCGTTATTATGTTGAGAATAATCCTATCATCTCTGACCAAGAGTTTGACTTCATGATGCACGAGCTTCAGGACCTTGAGGCGCGGCATCCTGAGTTGTATGACGCTAATTCGCCTACGATGCGCGTGGGCAGCGACATCACGAAGGAGTTCAAGCAGGTGTCGCACAAGTACCCTATGCTATCCCTCGCCAATACGTACAACGAACAGGACGTGGAGGAGTGGTACAACCAGGTGAAGCGCGGTCTGGAAGGCGAGGACTTTGAGGTTTGTTGCGAGATGAAGTATGATGGTCTCAGCATCTCCCTGACATACGAGGAGGGCAGATTGACGCAAGCCGTGACGCGCGGCGATGGCGTTCATGGTGACGACGTGACGACAAACGTCAAGACTATCCGTTCCATACCACTGGTGTTGCAGCCTGGTCTTGGCTATCCCGCCAACTTCGAGATACGCGGCGAGATACTGTTGCCATGGGATAACTTCAACCGCCTCAACGAAGAGCGCGAGGAGATTGGCGAGCAGCCGTTTGCAAACCCTCGCAATGCTGCCAGCGGAACATTGAAGAGTCAGGACTCGCGCGTGGTGGCGGAGCGCGGACTGGATGCATACCTCTATTATCTCATCACCCCACAGGGCGAGAACAGCGACATCCCACCATACCATTATGGGAGTCTGGAGACGTCAAAGAAGTGGGGTTTCAAGGTGTCTGAGGGAATGAAGAAGGTAAAGACGCTTCAGGAGATTTATGACTTCATAAACTATTGGGACACAGAGAGAAAGAACCTGCCCGTCGCTACTGACGGCATAGTGCTGAAGGTGAACTCATTGCGCCAGCAGCGCCATCTTGGTTTCACTGCCAAGTCACCACGATGGGCCATAGCGTATAAGTTCAAGGCTGAGAGAGTATGCACACGACTGCAGGAGGTGACATATCAGGTGGGCAGAACGGGTGCCATAACGCCTGTTGCGAACATGGAGACGGTGCAGCTTGCCGGCACGAAGGTGCGCAGAGCGACGCTGAACAACGAGGACTTCATACGTTCGTTCAACCTTCACGAGGGCGACTGGGTGTATGTAGAGAAGGGCGGCGAGATAATACCGAAGATAGTAGGTGTGGACGAGAGCAGACGAGAGTCTAATGCGAAGCCTGTCACATTCATAACGCACTGTCCGGAGTGTGGTGCGGAGCTGCGCCGCATAGAAGGAGAGAGTGCGCACTATTGTCCTAACGACACTGGTTGTCCGCCGCAGATTAAGGGACGCATAGAGCATTTCATTGCCCGTAAGGCGATGAATATTGACTCTCTCGGTCCGGAGACGGTGGATCTGTATTATGAAAAAGGTTTCATAAGCAATATCGCGGACCTTTATACGCTCACTGTTCCGCAACTGAACTATGAGGGTTCGCGCGAGAAGTCAGCGAGGAAGATTATCAATGCGATAGAGGAATCGAAGAAAGTACCTTTCGAAAGGGTTGTCTTTGCCCTTGGCATCCGTATGGTTGGTGAGACAACGGCGAAGCTGTTGGCACGACATTTCAAGGACATTGAGACGCTGCGCCATGCAACGGTGGAGCAGTTGACGGAGGTGGAGGGCATCGGCGAGATTATTGCCGTGAATGTCATTGCGTATTTCAAGGACGAGAAGAATGCGGAGATTGTCAATCGCCTCATTTCCTATGGCTTACAGATGAGTATCAGCAAGGAGATGATGACGAATAAGGGTAATGCCTTAGAGGGAAAGAACATCGTAATCAGCGGTGTCTTCACGCATCACAGCCGCGACGAGTACAAGTTGTTGATAGAGCAGTATGGCGGTAAGAATGTGTCGTCTATCAGCAGTAAGACGACGTTTATCCTTGCTGGTGACAATATGGGACCGAGCAAGCTGCAGAAGGCGGAGAAGCTTGGTGTGCAGATAGTCAGCGAGGAGGAGTTCCTTGAGATGATTGGCGGCGACAATGCTACGACAGAGTCATCGCAGGAACAGCAAACAGAGGCAGCGGAGGAACAGCCGCAGAAGAAATCAAGTAATAAACCAATACAGTTAGAATTATTTTGAATACGATACATATATTTAACCCGGAGCATGACTTGGCGTTGGCGGCGAATATTGCTAACTTTACGGCGCCACATGCAGGAAGACAGTTGCGTGCCGACTTAGGATATCTGCCGGCGCTGTGGGCTAAGAATGGCGACTATGTCCTCGTGGATGACAAGGATGCGGCGTATAACGGTTACAGAAAGCTGAAACTGAACTACAGGCCTGACATTACCTTTGTCTCCTACGACGATTTGAAAGGATTGTTTGCCGGCAAGCATGAGATTGTCATAAAGCCATGGGGTTGGAATGTCAGTCTAAAAGATAAGCTGAGAAGAGCCGGAGTGCCAGAGGATCTGCTGCCTACGAAGGTGCAGCTGGATAATATCCGCGACTTGTCAAACAGACGTCTGGCGGTGAAACTGCTTGACACGCTGAAGAACCACGACGGCGTGACGGGATTCTCACGAGAGTGCGAGAGCTATGAGGAGTTCCTTATCTTCCTTGACCAGAACAAGGACGCAGTGGCAAAGGCGCCATGGAGCAGCAGCGGCAGAGGCGTAAGATACATGCAGAGAGAGACGGTTGACACCAATGCGCTGCAGTGGGTCAGCAATACGATACAAAGACAATACAGCATCATAGCAGAAACGCGATGCCATAAGGTTCATGACTTCGCGGTAGAGTTCATTGCCGAGCCTGACGGCAGCGTGCATGCCTGCGGATTGTCACTGTTTACGACAGAGCGCGGTACATACACAGGCAACAGGCTCGCCACGGAGGAAGAGAAGACGGAGTGGTTGTTCCGATATATTAATAAGGAGTTGTTTGAGGGTATCGTCAGTGAGATAGAGGCATTCCTGTCTGAAGCGATAGGAAGGAAATATACGGGACCGTTGGGCGTTGACATGATGATTGTGGCAGGCGACGAGAAGCATGCGTTCCTGCTGAATCCCTGCATAGAGATAAATATGCGATGCACTATGGGACATGTGGCACTGGCACTGTCAAACAAAGGGCATAAGGGAACGATGAAAATTGAAAATGGAAAGTTGAAAGTTGAAAATTGAAAGTTGAAAATGGAAAATTGAAAGTTGAAAATTGAAAATTGAAAATTGAAAATTAATAATTAATAATTGACTACTTTATGAGAAAACTAATCTTTACTATGCTGATGGCGCTGCCTATCGTTGCGAGTGCTCAGTACAAGTCGGCGGTGTGGTGTCCGGACAACGGTGACGGCACTTTCACTAACCCGGTCATTAATGCGGACTACAGTGACCCTGACGTTTGCGTAGGTGCCTCTGGCGAGGATTTCTACCTCACCGCTTCATCATTCTGTCATGCACCTGGTCTTCCTATCCTTCACTCAAAGGATCTTGTGAACTGGGAGATTATCAATCATGCTGTCAAGGCTCTCCCACCCTATGACCGCTATGCCGTACCACAGCATGGCAACGGTGTCTGGGCACCTTGCATTCGCTACAACAAATATAACGAGACATATTATATCTACTGGGGAGACCCAGACCTTGGTGTCTTTGTGACAACAACAAAGGACCCTGCCGGCGAATGGACTGAGCCTAAGTGCATTATAGAGGGCAAGGGTATGATTGACACCTCTCCACTGTGGGACGAGGACGGCAAGTGTTACCTCGTAAACGGTTGGGCTAACTCACGTTGTCAGTTTAACTCTGTGCTGACAGTGCGCGAGATGACTGCCGATGGCATGAAGGCTATCAGCGATCCTGTAATCGTCTTTGACGGCAACGGCACTCCTGACCGCACTGCGGAAGGTCCGAAGTTCTACAAGCGTGAGGGATGGTACTGGATAATGTGTCCTGCTGGCGGTGTACCAACAGGTCATCAGCTCGCTATGCGAAGCAAATCACCATTCGGTCCTTACGAGTCAAAGGCTGTGCTCGCCATGGGTAACACTGGCATCAACGGCCCTCATCAGGGTGGTTGGGTGCATCTTGCATCAGGCGAAGACTGGTTCATGCACTTCCAGGACAAGGAAGCATACGGCCGTGTAGTATGGCTGGAGCCTGTGAAATGGGTAGATAACTGGCCTGTGATGGGTGAGAAGCTGCAGCCTGCAAAGCAGAACAAGATGTACAACCCTAACCTTCCTACACTGGACAAGTACTGCGGACAGCCTGTCATGACTTACAAGAAGCCTAACGTAGGCAAGACATATCCTATCAATACTCCTGTAGAGAACGATGAGTTCAATACTACCGTCCTAGGCAAGCAGTGGCAGTGGAATGCTAACTACGATCAGACCTTCGGTATGCCAACACCTTACGGTTATTTCCGTGTGTTCTGCCACCGCCAGTCAGCAGACTACAAGAACCTTTGGGAGGCAGGAAACCTCTTGTTGCAGAAGACTCCTGCAGATAACTTCACCGCTACGGCGAAGCTTAGCGTGACAGCAAAGGACGAGGGACAGTATGGTGGTATCATCTGTTTTGGCATGGACTACAGCAGTATCGTGCTGCGCCGCGTGGGTAATAAGTTTGAGTTGCAGCAGATCTCTTGTAAGGCTGCTGACAAGGGCAAGCCAGAGACTATCAAGGTGCTTGCAACAATGGACGCGACATCTATCGATAAGGTTGACTATCAGCCATCTGCACACTGCGACCTCTATATGCGTGTGAATGTAGAGTACATCGGTGGTCAGACTGCTTCTGGCGATAACAAGCATGAGGCAAAGGTGACATTCGCTTATTCTAAGGATGGTAAGAAGTTTACTGCATGCGGCGAGCCTCTCACTATGCGTCAGGGCAAATGGGTTGGTGCAAAGGTCGGCATCTGCGCTGCAGAACCTGCGGGCAAGAAGGTTCGCGGATGGGTAGATGTTGATTGGTTCCGCGTTAGTCCACTGAAAAAATTGAAAATTGAAAATTGAAAATTGAAAATTGAAAAATTATGATTACTAGATAACTCGTAATTATATTGCATAAAAAAAATTGTGATTACCTCTGTATCAACAGAACGTAATCACAATTTTTAATTATTCATTTTTCATTTTCAATTCTCCACTTGGCTTTCATTCTCCTTTATGAGAGCCTGCTGGAGGTCGTTTGGCATGAGTTCGTATGATGCGAACTTTGTTGTGAATGATGCACGGCCGCCAGTGAGCGAGCTGAGAGCGATAGAGTAGTTTGACAGTTCCTTGAGAGGAATCTTTGCCTGTAGCTTCTGATAACCGTTCTCGCTGTCCATACCCATAATGAGTGCACGACGTCCCTGAAGATCGCTCATGACATCACCTGTAAGGTCTGATGGCACATAGACCTCAAGGTCATATATTGGCTCAAGAATCTTTGGAGCAGCATTGCGGAACGCTTCGCTGAAGGCATTGCGCGCAGCAAGCATGAAGGAGAGTTCGTTAGAGTCAACAGGGTGCATCTTACCATCGTAAACGATTACGCGAACGTCACGAGCATAAGAGCCTGTCAGTGGTCCACGCTCCATCTTCTCCATCACACCCTTGAGGATAGCAGGCATGAAGCGCATATCAATGGCGCCACCTACAACGGTATTGATGAATACGAGCTTACCACCCCACTCCAGGTCAACCTCTTCACGGCTCTTGATGTTACACTTCACATCCTGTCCGTTGAGCTTGTATGTTGCTGGATCAGGCATTCCCTCTGCGTATGGTTCTACTATCATGTGAACCTCACCGAACTGTCCGGCGCCACCGCTCTGCTTCTTATGACGATATTCTGCCTGAGCGCTCTTGGTGATAGTCTCACGGTATGGTATGCGTGGTTCAAGGAATTCCACCTGTATCTTATCGATATTCTCCAGACGCCACTTCAGCGTGCGCAGATGGAACTCGCCCTGTCCGCTGACGATAGTCTGACGCAGTTCCTTTGACTGCTCCACTACCCATGTAGGATCCTCCTGACGCATACGGATGAGCGCTGTCATCATCTTCTCTGTATCACTCTCCTTCACTGCCTTGATAGCACGAGAATACTTTGAGTTAGGATACTTCACGAAGTCGAAGCGGTTCTCGCTATCCTTGCCGTTGAGCGTATTGCCCGTCTTAACGTCCTTAAGCTTCACGGTACAACCAATGTCACCTGCCTTCAGTTCGTCAACAGGAATACGGTTAGCACCAGCAGGAGCGAATATCTGTCCTATGCGTTCCTTGCTGCCACGGTCAGCGTTTGTCAGGTCATCGCCAGACTTTATGCTACCGCTCATAACCTTGAAATACTGCACTTCGCCGATATGTGGCTCCACACCAGTCTTGAAGAAATATACAGACTCTGGACCGTTAGCATCCACTGCCACTTCCTCACCGCGTGTGTTGTGTACCTTTGGCATCTCGTCAACGAAAGGAACGACATTGCCAAGGAACTCCATCAGTCGGCGTACGCCCATATCCTTTCCTGCGCAGACGCAGAAGACAGGGAAGATAGAACGTGTAACGAGTCCCTTGCGGATGCCTTCGCGCAGTTCATCCTCAGAGAGAGCCTCTGTCTCGAAGAACTTCTCCATCAGTCCCTCGTCATTCTCTGCAGCAGCCTCCACGAGAGCCTTGTGCATCTCAAGAGCCTTCTCCTTCTCTTCCTCAGGGATATCCTCAATGGTAGGAGCACCACCGTCTGGTCCCCATGAATATTTCTTCATCAGCAGCACGTCGATGAGTGCATTAAAGCCAGGACCCTCGTTGATAGGATACTGGATAGGCACTACCTTGCTGCCGTATATCTCCTGCAAACGGTCGAGTGTATTCTGATAGTCACACTTCTCTGCGTCAAGCTGGTTGACAAGGAAGATAACAGGCTTCTTCAGTTTCTCGGTATAGCGGAAATGGTTCTGTGTGCCTACCTCAGGACCATACTGTCCATTGAGCAGGAGTACACAGGTATCAGTAACCTCAAGGGCTGTCAGTGCTGCGCCAACGAAGTCGTCAGAACCCGGACAGTCAATGATATTGAGTTTCTTGTTGTTCCACTCTACGTGATAAACGGTAGAGAAGACGCTGTAGCCATACTCCTGTTCTACAGGGAAGTAATCGCTCACGGTATTCTTCTGCGTGATGCGACCGCGTCTGTTGATGATGCCTGCTTCGTAAAGCAGAGACTCAGTAAGAGTTGTCTTACCAGAACCGTCATTGCCAAGAAGGGCAATGTTCTTGATTTCATTAGTATTGTACACTCTCATAGCTTTGAAAAAAAAGATTTTAAGGTGTTATTATGTTTTAGGTTAGATATAGCAACTTTCACATTGCGCTTGTAAAGGTACGAAACATATTTGTCTTTACAAAAGGTTATTGATAAGATTTAAGATTTTTTAGTTATTGGGATACCCTACCCTTTCAAGGAAAAGAGCATTGCCCGGCATTGATTCTCCTGCCATGGTACGTTTCTTTCCTTCTATCACCTGGCGGAAGTCCTCCAATGTCATTCTGTGTCTGCCCACTTCCACGAGTGTTCCTACTACGGCGCGTACCATGTTTCGCAAAAAACGGTTGGCAGTGATACGGAAATACCACTCGCTGTCGCTGGTCCTGATCCACTGTGCCTCAGTGACGTCGCAGAGTGTTGTCTTCACATCAGTGTGGCTCTTGCAGAAGCATGCAAAATCCTTGTACTGCAAGAGCATTGCAGCAGCCTGATTCATCAGTTCAAAGTCAAGGGCGTAATGTGTTCGCCACGTGTATTGGCGGTTGAAAGGGGACTTCTGCGTACTAATATAATAATGGTAAGTACGGGACGTTGCAGAGAAGCGTGCATGCGTATCATCAGACACCACCTCTATCCTGTAGATGGTGATATCCGGCGGCAGAATCTTGTTAAGACGATATGTCAGCTGTGCTTCGTCTATTGGACCAAAATCAAAATGCGCTACCATGTGCCTTGCATGAACGCCGGCATCGGTACGTCCAGCTCCAACAATGTCAACAGGTTCACGCAACAACACGGAAAGACAGCGTTCTATCTCTCCCTCTACAGAGATACCGTTCGGCTGTATTTGCCAACCGTGATATCTCGTTCCATCGTATGCAAGGTGTATAAAATATCTCATAAGTTTTTGCAAAAATACTAAGTTTTTTTCGTAACGCCAAACAAATTACAGAAAAAGGAAACTGTTTAGACAAGTAAGTAAACAAATAATTTGCATTTTTCAGTAATTATTTGTACTTTTGTGGCGAAATTAAAACAAAAAGACGATTATGGATAAGAATATGGAGGCTGTAGCGCCTGAAGAGAAGAAGTCACTGAACTTCATAGAACAAAAGATTGAGGCCGACCTTGCAGAAGGAAAGAACGGCGGCAAGGTGCAGACACGTTTCCCACCAGAGCCTAACGGATATCTGCATATCGGTCATGCAAAAGCCATAGCACTGGACTTTGGCATGGCAGAGAAATATGGTGGCGTGTGCAATTTGCGCATGGATGACACAAACCCTCAGAAGGAGGATATGGAGTATGTGAACGCCATCAAGCGTGATATTGAGTGGTTAGGCTTCAAATGGGGCAATATCCTTTATGCTTCAGACTATTTCCAACAGCTGTGGGACCTTGCGGTAGAACTCATCAAGCGTGGCAAAGCGTATGTGGATGAGCAGACAGCAGAGGAGATAGCAGCACAGAAGGGTACTCCTACACAGCCAGGACAGAACTCACCATACCGTGATCGTCCTGTAGAAGAGAGTCTGAAGCTCTTCAACGAGATGAATAGCGGCAAGATGGAGCCGGGCAAGATGGTTCTGCGTGCGAAGATAGACATGGCAAGTGATAATATGCACTTCCGCGATCCTATCATGTACCGCGTTATGAACATGCCTCACTGGCGCACTGGCAACACATGGAATGCATACCCTATGTATGACTATACACACGGACAGTGTGACTATTGGGAGGGAGTGACACACTCACTGTGTACTCTGGAGTTTGTCAGTCACCGACCATTGTATGACCTCTTCGTAGATTGGGCAAAGGAAGTGGCTGGCGATGATAAGCCAATGGATGACAACCGTCCTCGTCAGACAGAGTTCAACAAACTGAACCTCACACATATACTGCTGTCAAAGCGTAACCTTCTGATGCTTGTCAACGAGGGAGTAGTAAATGGTTGGGACGACCCACGAATGCCAACTATCAGCGCTTTCCGCAGAAGAGGTTACAGTCCTGAGGGTATCAAGGCGTTTATCGACAAGATAGGCTACACGAAGTTTGACGCTCTTAACCAGATGTCACTCTTCGAGAGCGCCGTTCGCGATGACCTCAACAAGCGTGCTCAGCGCGTCAGTGCTGTGCTGAACCCTGTAAAACTCGTTATTACAAACTTCCCAGAGGATGCTGTTGAGACATACACCGCTATCAACAATCCTGAGAACGAAGCAGACGGAACGCACGAGATAGAGTTCTCTCGCGAGTTATGGATAGAGCGTGATGACTTCATGGAGGATGCTCCAAAGAAATTCTTCCGACTTGGACCTGGCAAGGAGGTACGACTGAAGAATTCTTACATCGTGCGCTGCCCAGAAGAGAACTGTTGCAAGAAGGATGCCGACGGCAATATCGTAGAGATATATGCAGAGCTGATACCTGAGACAAAGACAGGCGAAGCAAACTGCAACATGAAGATTAAGGGTAAGACGATACACTGGGTAAGTTGCAAGCACTGCGTGGAAGCAGAGGTAAGGAACTATGACCGCCTTTGGATGGTAGAGAACCCTCGTGATGAAGTATCCAACTACTCTAAGGAACAGGGTAAGAACCGCATAGACATTGAAGACATGCGTAAGTTCATCAACCCAGAATCTCTTGAGATAAAGAAAGCGTACGTAGAGAAATGGTGCACAACAAAAAAACCTCTTGACTATCTGCAGTTCCAGAGAATAGGCTATTACACACCAGACTACGACTCTACACCGGAGCACCTGATATTCAACAAGACTGTTGGACTTAAGGACAACTGGAAGAAATAATGTCACATAAGAATTTCCTCAAATACACAAAATCACCCGAATTCCAGGCATTGCTCGAACGATATGAGTTCTACCGGAATTCGGGTGAAGCGGCTTATTTTGACTCTGACGATCTGATAGACATTGCTGAGTATTACCACATGCTTTACAAGTTGGAAGATACGACAGAGGTGATAGACTATTGTCTGGAGTTATATCCTAACGATTCTGCGGCATTGCTGTTCAAAGCTCGAATGTATCTCTTTGACCATGGTGATGTAGAGCAGGCAAAGATACTTTATGACAATATTGATGACAAGGACGGAAATATAGAAGCGGCTTACGTTTATGCGGAAATTCTCATACACGAAGACAAGATAGAAGAGGCAGATGCCCATCTGCAGAATTTCTACGAAGAGTATCACCTTGATATCATGGCACCCGATGACGAGGATGATGCTGATGATGACGATGAACTGAATTTTCCTCTTGACGTAGCAATGCTATTCACGGATTATGGCTGTTGCGAACAGGCATTGAAATGGTTAGACAAGGCAGAGCCGTTGTATGAAGGACAGGACCTTGACATACTTGAGACGCGTGCCCGTCTGCTGTCGGAACAGGAACTCTACGAGGAAGCTGAAGTGGCATGGAACAAGGTTCTTGACATTGACGCATATAATGTAAATGCTTGGATGCAGCTTTGCGAAGCACAGTTCCGCAATTCCAAATTCAACGATGCGGTGCAAAGTGCAGATTTCGCCATCGCAATAGATCCCGACATGTCAGATGCCTTACTTGCAAAGGGCAATAGTTACTATGCCATGAACATGCTTACGGAGGCAGAGGAGTGTTTCAGGGAGTTGATAAAGATTACCGTTGGGCATCCGTTGGTAGAACTGCTTTTATCAACAGTCCTCATGACGCAAAACAAGACGGAGGAAGCATTTGAGCACATACAGAAAAGTATAAAGAACATCGTCTATCTGCAAGCGGAAAACCAAACAGAAGCATTGAAGATAGGCACAGCCATAGCCTGCAAACTTGACCAAACGGACAAGGCGAAGGAATATCTTAGCGAGATGCAGAAACGCGGTGCGCCAGAAAAAGACATAGAACTGATAAATGGCACGATAGCACTGAGCAATAATGGTATAGACGAGGCAATGCAACACTTCATGGCAGCGATAGAATCTGACGGCAGCGACATCACTACCATAACGAAAGTGAGCCTCACGCTGTATGAATTCGGGTTGTTTCCTATAGCCCACAAGCTACTGAAGTCACTCATCTCCGCATATAAGGAAGAGCAATATCCCACATTACCACATGACACTTTCGCACTTCTCGCCGCTACGAGCAGACACATGGGTAGCAATGAGGAATATATTCATTTCCTTGAAATAGCGACAACGTTATCACCTCTTGACGCATCGTGCCTGTTGGGAGAGTTCTTCCCGCCGGGAACGGAGCCAAAGGATTATGTAAACATAGCAAAAAAAGAATTAAACATTTGACACATAATACACAATGACAATTATCAACACACTACTTTCAAACCTCAATTACGGAACTATCTTCTTCCTTATGCTCCTTGAGAGCACCGTCATTCCCGTTCCAAGTGAACTTGTTGTGGCACCTGCCACGTATCATGCGGCTGGAGGTAACCTGAGTTTCTGGTTAGTAATCTTGTTTGCCACCATAGGCGCTGACTGTGGTGCCACGATAAACTATGTGGCAGCATACTACCTTGGCAGACCTATTGTCTATAAGTTCGCTAACAGCAAATGGGGCAAGATGTGTCTGTTGAATCAGGAGAAGGTAGAGAAGGCTGAGAAATACTTCGACAACCATGGTGCCGTTGCTACAATAACAGGAAGACTTGTCATAGGAATACGCCACCTTATCTCTATCCCAGCAGGACTGGCAAAGATGAATTACTGGAGATTTCTGTTATACACAACAATCGGCGCTGGCGCATGGCACATCATTCTCGGTGCATTGGGATGGTACCTGCACTCTATTGTGCCAGAAAACGAGCTAAACACTACGATAGAAGAATATAGCGAGTATATAAAGTTCATTATTCTTGGACTTGTTGCATTAGCCTTGATATACTTTATAATAAAGAAAAATGTAACAAAAAGAGGTTAAACCAGACTGTTTTTTACAAAATTGTGCGTTTTGTGCGATATTTTTTTAGAAAATGTTTGGAACTTACAAAATAATATTGTACCTTTGCACCCGTTATCCTGAATACAATCTTTTTACCTTAAAAAAAGCTAATACCTATTGAGATTGGAACGCTTACACCGTGAGGTGTGGGCGTTTCGTTTGTGTTATAGATTTTTCATAAAGACAAAAGAGACCTTAAAGACAAAGGCCTTCTTGCTATTGTTGCAAGAAAGCCTTTATCTTTGGCATCATTGTTCTTCCTAAATTATAACCGTGCGAATGCACAGCGCGCATCTTTGTTTCGTTCAGTTCCGTACGTCCTATGCCGAGAGGTTTCTCTGGATAGATAAGCAATGTATTACCGAGTTTCTCCTGTTCCATGAGATACCTCAACTGTGCATTATACATCTCGTGTCTATGTGCCATCATTTCAGCCACCTTCGGAAAAGTCTTTCGATACTTCATATTGAAGAGCCATCTCAGTTTCGTTGGTTTCTTGAAATACCCCAGAGGCTGAGTGAGAATAACGATGTTACGCTCATATCCCATCTGTTGAAAGTCCTTCAATGGTATGGAGTTGATAATACCACCGTCAAGCATCTTCTTACCATCAAGGCAGACAGGCTTTGAGACAACAGGCATTGATGCACTGGCACGCATCCAGTCAAGTTCATAATGATTCACCTCTTTCATCTGATGGAACACAGCAGTGCCGCGTTCTATATCAGTAGCAACCATCCAAAACTCCATTGGATTCTCCTTGAAAGTCTCGCAATCAACCTTATCTATCTCAAACGGTACGATATGATACGAGAACTCGTTGCTGACAATCTCGCCAGTCTTGAAGAATGTGCGCCAGCCCATATAGTCAGTATTATCCTTCAGCATCACGTTATAACGCAATGCCCTACCCTTCTGACGCGACTTATAGTTACAACCGAAGAGAGCTCCGGCAGAAACACCTATCATTCCATCGACGGTAACACCTTCATCAAGCATAGCATCAAGTATGCCCGTGGTAAACAAGCCACGCAATCCACCGCCTTCAAGTACTAATCCTGTCTTCATAATTGTTTCATTTTCTCTGCAAAATTACAATATTTTTACGAAACGTCAAAAGAATTACAAGAAAAAATCGCAAGATCTTCTTAAGAAAACCCTGCGATTTCTATTTTGCATTATTAATTATGAATTACTCATAGTCCTGCCAGCTCTTTATCTGGAGGTCATTGAGAGACTTCTCGCAGAATGCCTCAATGAAAGCAGAAGCAAGACGTGCGTTAGTTATCAATGGAGTGTTATGATCAATAGCACCACGACGAATCTTGTAGCCATTGGTCAGTTCGCGCTTAGAGTGATTCTTTGGTATGTTGACGATAAGGTCAAACTTATGGTCAGCAATCATCTGCATTACATTGTTCTCAGCGCTCTCCTCATCAGGCAAAGCAACAGCAGTAGCTGTAACGCCATTCTCGTTGAGGTACTTAGCTGTTCCCTCTGTGCCGTAAACAGTATAACCAGCCTTTACGAGAGCCTGTGCAGCATCAAGGAGCGATGCCTTTTCCTTTGCGCTACCAGTAGAGAGAAGCACAGCCTTGTCCTTTGCTGGAATCTTGTATCCTGTAGCAATCATAGAGTTGAGCAATGCTTCCTCGTATGAATCACCGATACATCCCACCTCACCAGTAGAGCTCATGTCAACGCCGAGCACTGGGTCAGCGTTCTGCAGACGTGCGAAAGAGAACTGGCTTGCCTTGACGCCCATGCGATCGATATCGAATGCAGACTTGTCTGGCTTCTGGAAAGGAACGTCGAGCATTATCTTTGTAGCAGTCTCGATAAGGTTTCTCTTGAGCACCTTGCTGACGAATGGGAAAGAACGTGATGCACGGAGGTTACACTCGATAACCTTCACGTCACGACCCTTAGCGAGGAACTGGATATTGAAAGGACCAGAGATGTTAAGTTCCTTAGCAATAGCACGGCTGATCTTCTTTATCTGTCGTATAGTAGCGAACTTTATCTCCTGTGCAGGGAATACCATTGTAGCATCACCAGAGTGAACGCCAGCGTATTCGATATGCTCAGAGATACCATACTCTACTACTTCACCATTCTGTGCAACGCCATCGAACTCTATCTCGTTTGTCTCTGTCATGAACTGTGAGATAACGACAGGGAATTCCTTTGACACCTCTGATGCAGCAGCAAGGAATCGCTTCAGCTCATCATCATCGTAACATACGTTCATGGCAGCACCAGAGAGGACGTATGAAGGACGTACGAGTACAGGATAACCTACCTCGTCAACGAACTTCTTCACATCATCCATGCTTGTCAGTGCACTCCACTTTGGCTGGTCGATACCGAGTTGGTCAAGCATAGCAGAGAACTTACCACGGTTCTCAGCGCGGTCAATGCTTACAGGGCTTGTACCGAGGATAGGCACACTCTGACGGTGCAGCTTCATAGCGAGGTTGTTAGGAATCTGTCCACCCACAGAAACGATGACACCGCGTGGGTTTTCAAGGTCTATAACATCGAGAACACGTTCGAATGAGAGTTCGTCGAAATAGAGGCGGTCACACATGTCATAGTCTGTTGACACTGTCTCTGGGTTATAGTTAATCATGATAGACTTATAACCAAGCTTACGTGCTGTATTGATAGCATTGACAGAACACCAGTCAAACTCTACTGAAGAACCGATGCGGTATGCACCAGAGCCAAGAACGATAACGCTCTTCTCGTTGTTATAGTAGTTCACGTCATGTCCCTCTGCTGCGTATGTCATGTAGAGGTAGTTGGTCAATTCTGGATGCTCGCTGGCAACAGTCTCAATACGCTTTACAGCAGGCAGGATGCCAAGCTTCTTACGCTGTGCACGTACTGCGAGGTTTTCCTTCTCCATATTTCCCTCGTGCTTCTTCAATACGAAGCGAGCAATCTGGAAGTCTGAGAAGCCCCATATCTTAGCCTGGCGCATTACCTCTGCAGGAACATCCTCTATCTTGTTGTATCCCTCAAGCACATGCTTGTAGTCCACGATATTCTTCATGCGCTCGATGAACCATGGGTCAATCTTTGTGAGTTCCTCAATGCGCTCTACAGTGTATCCCTCTTCCAATGCCTGTGCGATAGCAAAGATACGGAGGTCTGTTGGGTTTGCAAGTTCCTCGTCGAGGTTCTCAAACTTAGTATGATCGTTACCAACGAAGCCGTGCATACCCTGTCCTATCATACGGAGTCCCTTCTGTATCATCTCTTCGAAAGAACGACCGATAGACATTATCTCACCAACGGACTTCATTGATGATCCAAGCTTATGGCTCACACCAACGAACTTAGAAAGGTCCCAACGTGGAATCTTACAAATCATGTAGTCCAGTGATGGAGCAGCGTAAGCAGAGTTAGGAGTTCCCATCTCACCAATCTGGTCGAGAGTATATCCGAGTGCTATCTTTGCAGCTACGAAGGCGAGAGGATAACCTGTTGCCTTTGATGCAAGAGCAGAAGAACGTGAGAGACGAGCATTGATCTCAATGATACGATAGTCGTTTGTCTCAGCATTGAAAGCGAACTGTATGTTACACTCACCCACGATGTTCAGGTGACGTACACACTTAACAGTGATATCCTGCAACATCTTTACTTGTGCTTCGCTTAGAGAACAGGTAGGTGCAACAACGATAGACTCACCGGTATGAATGCCGAGTGGGTCGAAGTTTTCCATTGAAGCAACGGTGAAGCAGTGGTCATTGGCATCACGGATACACTCAAATTCTATCTCCTTCCATCCCTTGAGCGACTCCTCAACGAGCACCTGTGGAGCGAAGGTGAATGCAGACTCTGCAATCTCCTTGAATGTATTCTCGTCAGGACATACGCCAGAGCCAAGTCCGCCGAGTGCGTATGCAGAACGAATCATGATAGGATAACCTATCTTACGTGCTGCTGCCACGGCATCATCAAGAGTCTCACAAGCCTGAGACACAGGCACCTTAAGGTCAACCTTGTTCAGTTCCTGTACGAAGAGGTCACGGTCCTCTGTGTTCATGATAGCCTCAACGCTTGTACCAAGCACGTCAACGCCATATTCTTTCAGCACACCGCTCTGGTAAAGTGCTGTTCCCACATTAAGACCAGTCTGTCCACCCCATGCGAGCATGATACCGTCAGGACGCTCCTTCTTGATAATCTCCGTTACGAAGTGTGTATTTACTGGAAGGAAATAAACCTTGTCAGCAATTCCCTCACTTGTCTGAATAGTAGCGACGTTAGGATTGATAAGCACACTGCTTATACCCTCCTCTCTCAATGCCTTGAGAGCCTGTGAGCCTGAGTAGTCGAACTCGCCTGCCTGACCTATCTTCAAGGCGCCAGAGCCGAGCACGAGCACTTTCTTAAGTTGTTTCTTCATGAAAATCAAATAATTCTTTTATTGGTTGTTATGTTTGTCTGCTTTTGCAAAGGTACAAAAAAATCCCCGAAGCGCAAACGTTTCGGGGAAATATTATGAAAAAATATTTATTTCTACTTCAAGAACTGCACCAAAGGCGAGTTGTTTGCCCTCAGTCCCTTAGCAAGACTTGCTGCATTATTACGTGCTCCGAGCAGTGAAGTATGTGTATGATCATGGTTGAACCACGCATTAGCCTTCTCCTTTGCTTCCTTTGGAGTCTTGGCGTTGCTGCACTGCTTATCAAGGAAATCGGCACTGATATTATGCACATCCACAAACTCTACTCCGTTCTCATCAGCCACCTCCTTATCCCACTCTACGATATAGCGGTCAGAGCGGCGTTCAATGTACTGCTTTCCTTCCTTTTCCTCAACAGGATAGAAGGTGCCAACGGTCTTTCCCTTGCCCGTATGCCATTCGTTACGTGGTGTGAAAGAGAGGACAACAGGTATCGCGCCCTTCTCCTTTGCGTCCTGTATCATCTTATGGATATACCAACCGAAAGAATAAACGACGAGATACTTTCCGTTAGAGTTCAGGTGATACACATGGCTGCTATCCTTTGCACATGCTATAACACCGCGTTCCTTGTCCTTGTCTATACCGCCGATGTCGTTATGACCGAACTGCAACAGCACATAGTCACCCGGACGCAGTGAGCGGTAAACCTCTTCCCAACGGTCTTCAAGCAGGTATGTACGTGTAGAGCGACCTGCCTTAGCGCAGTTTATGAAGGTACACTTACTCTCGTCAAACACGGTATAGGCCTGAGAGCCCCAGCCCCACATGCCGTCAGGTTTCTTATCCTCGTTCTTTCCTGTAGAGTCACCACAGAAGAAGATACGTGGCTTTGTTGCTTTCTCCTCAGCAGTCTTGGTACTTGGTATCTCATTACCCTTCTTATCCATGTTCTTTGGTTCCCAAGCCAAGAGTTTTTCCTCGTAGTTTGGATGCACCTTCTCCTTGATAAGATAAGACTTCAGTTCTCTTACCTGTGGGTCTTCACATGCGTCGAGTCCTTCCATTGCAGACTCTGCATTCATCCTTGCGCCGAAAGCGCTTGAGTGTATCTTGTCAAGATAGAAGTGATAGTCTGTCTTCCAACGACCATATTTTTCCAGTTTGCTTGCAGAGATATCATTAAGGTCTATCACTGGCACCTTCATCTCTACTCCTATAGCCTTTATGGCAGGAGTGAAGTCTGTCAACTTGCGCTGTATTGTCTTTCCGTCTCTCTCATAAGCGTTGCGAGGAGTAAGAGTGAACAATACTGGCGTAGCACCCTTTGCGCGCACTTCGTTAATGAAGCGACGGGTATATTCACCGAATGTATATACGGTGTCCTGTCTATGTGTCACCTTATTAAATATAATAACGGAGTCACTGCTTACTGCTATCGTTCCATGTGGCTTATAACTGGAACGTGCACGTATAGAGTCTATTGGCATATTGTCGTTATGTCCCAGTTCCAGGAACACATAGTCACCCTTGCGCACACCGCTAAGGGTTCTCTTCCACAGTTCTGGTGACTTATAGAACGTACGTGGTGATGTACCGCCGAGGGCGTGGTTCTCAACGGTTATCTTACTCTCGTCAAAGTACTCGTGAGCATAGAATCCCCATCCCCACTGTCCGTTGTCACCATTGCCTCGTGTACCTGTTCTCATGGTTGAGTTACCCACAAGGAAAAGCACAGGGTTATTACCTTTTCGCGATGATCCTGGCACAGGACGTGCCTGATTAGCCACATCAATAGAGTCTGCTGTCAGGTCTCTCACGCCGTTTATGTCGAGCCAGATGTCTCCTTGTTCTTTCTTATTTTGCGCATTGGCACATAATGTCATTGCCAAAGCAGCTGTCAGTAGTATAGTTTTCATCAGGTTTTATATTGTTTTGTGTTAGTCGTTGTCCTTCTTTGCCTTGTTTTTGCTTACGAAGAAGGTAATCCATACATTCTCCATAGAGCTTCTGTTACCAGCAAGTATCTCTGCAGAGCGTTCGTATGCACGGTATGCAGCACGCTCACTCTTCTCCATTCTCTTTGTTATCTCCGACTCATTGGCTTCGAATATCTCATCATTGTACTCCATGTAGTACTTATCCCTCATCGGAAGCGGATTTTGTTCTACATCATTGAGTATCTCGTTAGCACTGACCATGGAGTTAACAGAAGACATAAGACCATCTCCAAAGCCCATCTGAGCCTGTCTATTTGCTTTCACCAACTCCTCATATCTGTTTCTATCGAGTTCTTCTGACACCAGAAGACGTCCTATCTTGCCATTGATAGTATCCTCTCGTACCACGCGGCAGAGTTTATCTCTCATCACTGGCACTCGCTTCTCTACCACTCTTGCAAGTACTGGATAATAAATATCGCCGTTAGGGAATATGACCTTCTTCACAAGGTCTCTCTTCACCTCCAGTTTCTGTCCCTTACTCTCGTACCACACATACATGTTTCCCACATGTATGTTAGCCTTTGCCTTTACAATCTTCGAAGCCTTTGTGATGATAGTGGCATCCAGGAATTCTCTATACACGAATGGCCACACGGCAGAAGGAGCCCATTGAGCCTCTTCTGTCTTATTTTCTGTATCATCAGGTTTTGCATTAGCCGTTTGTGACATAGTCACCATGGCTGCGAGCAAACAGAATATATAAAAAATCTTCTTCATCTTTCACTCCTCTTTAATGTTATGACGACAGCCTCACGCGGCAGGTTGAATCGGAAAGGGAAATTTCCACCTATTCCTGTTGACACACTTATCATCATGTTTCTCTCTTTGTCTCTCTTGAACGACTCCCCACCCCAGTATTTATACATCATGGATGCTGGTGACCATCCGAAGAATGTCATCTGCGTACCATGCGTATGTCCTGAGAGTGTAATGTCAGGATGTATCACTGGCAGCACATGCTCTTCCCAAGCATTAGGGTCATGTGACAGCATCACCACGAAACCATCGTCTGCCAGATGCTTCTCCTTATTTATATTAAGGGTTGCTGTCGCCTTCTTCATGTTACCATACTGTGGGAATGGCGGCATGCCCCAGTTTTCTTCGCCCACGATGACGATGGAATCACCATTATCGCGTCGTATTACTCTACTCTCATTCTCTAACAAGTCCCATCCGAAGTCACGCTGCACCTGTCTTGTCTCCGCTACCATGGCAGCCCTTTCCCTTGGCGACACCTTGACGTATGATGAATAGTCATGGTTTCCCATCACCGCTATCACTCCGTCCTTTGCCTTCAGTTGCGAATACTCCGCCTTATGGTCTGTCAGCTCCGCTGGTGTGAAGTTCTCTATGTCTCCCACGAAACAGATGAGGTCTGGCTTCAAAGCATTCACCTCGCCCAACGATTCCGCAAGGAGATTCTTGTATGGTCCGCGGAAGGAACCGGTATGAGCATCTGATATCTGCACTATGCGGTAGCCATCAAATGCCTTTGGCACGTAAGGACTCTCATACACCACCTCCCTGATACGGAACTGGCAGAATCCTGCTGTTATTCCCCATAACACAATACATACTATCGTTGCTGCAACGGCGATGCCGATGTATGCTCCCACCTTTGGAATAAACGAGAAGATGGTGAACAACAGCTTTGGCACGCATACCAATATCATCACCAGCAGGAAGACATTCGTCGTGTTATACTCCTCTACGAGTCCTTTGTTGAAGAAGAGGAACTTTACAAAGAATCCAATGACTACCGCCATTGGAATCCACCAAGACCATCGCCACATTGACGTAGTGTTAATGTAGCGATGGTATATGTATGTATCGCTCATAGCAGCGAGTGCTATGAGAATTATAGGAACAAACAGTTTAACCACAGTGGTTATTAGTTAACAGGTGTTTCCTCTGCAGGTGCCTGCTGAGCGTCAGCAGCTGGAGCCTGCTCCTGCTGTGCAGCGCCGAAGCCCTGTACGTTGTTAGGGTTTGTAGCAGCCTGCTCTGTTGCTGCATTCTCAATAACGCTGTTGTCTGTTACTGCGTTAGGAGCTACGTAAGCACATACGATGCTGAGTACTACCATTGCACCAGCGAGGGTCCATGTAGCCTTCTCCACGAAGTTTGTTGTCTGACGTACGCCAGCGATAGAGTTAGCGCTTGCGAAACCTGTAGCAAGACCACCGCCCTTTGACTCCTGAATGAGTACGATACCAATCATCAGCAATGCTGCTACTACGATAAGAATTACGAATAATGTGTACATTTCTTTTAGTTTTTTATTTGTTATTATTTTTGATTTGCTATAAGTTTCTTCAGGAAACGCTTCTGATCCTCGAAGTATATGTTCTTTCTCTGGTTCGTAGCGTTTATCTTGTTCATTATGTCGAGTGCCTTCTGGTACCTTCCTTGTTTTATATATATGCCCGCGAGCGTCTCGGTGAGGAATTCTTCCTCTGGTTCGTGCTCGTTATTATTCTCTATTGGCACCTCTGGCAGGTACTCCGGTTCTTCCTGCAGCGTTATCTTTCCGCCTTCGTTTTGTATGAATGCATCGATGAGAGCGCCGCCATTCATTGACGATGACGTCTCCTGCGGCATCTCGTCCTTTCCCTCTGTCTCCGTCAGTTCCTCGAAGTCTGTTGACAAAAGGTATGCCACATAATCCACTGTGGCGTCGGCTGCCGTAGGCTTGCGGTGTTGTTTCTCCACCTTTGCATCTGCCTTTGCGTTTTCGTCTCCCTCTTCTGGTATGGTACTGAGGAAGGTGTCTATCAGACTCACCGTACGTGACTCTCCTTCGTTCGCCGCATCCACCGCCTGTCGTCTATCCGGTGCTGTCTTAAAGCTTTGCGGTGACTTACGTTTCAGTCTGTAATGAGCCGCCTCAACGAGGTTGAACAGCACTTTCCTGTCGGTAAAGTATATCGCTCCCCTTCTCAGTTCCTCGTCAAAAGCGGGGTCATGCAACAGGTAAAGGTTCTTGAGCATCAAGAGTCTTGCAGGCTGATAATACGGATATTCTGCCGTCAGTCGCCTCAGTTCATAAAGCGTCTCACGGTTCAGCAATTCCGGATGATGTGTCAACTCTTGTATATTCACCAACAATTAATTATAAATTATGAATTATGCATTATGAATTATGCATTACTACCAGTTCGCCACTGTTGCATTGAACACCTGATCGCAGAGGTCTTTACACATCTGTGTCACCAATTCCTCCTGTACGGAGTTGAGGTTCTGCGTTGTCTCGTATGCTGCCGTAGCGGTAAACGTTCTCTCGAAGTCCTCGGAGTGGTTCTTGGCGTTTGTAAAACGCACATTGATAGTCATCGACAACTCTGTCTGTGCTGAATATCCCTCTGCCGATACCGACTTGTTACGCTGCTGGTACTGTGTTATCTCACCCTCTATCTTCAGGTCTCCGTTACGCTTTACCTGCTGCAGACGTGTCTGCTGCGCAAAGACATCCTTCAATCTATTGTTGAAGATGTTCTGCATAGGTCCCCATACATACGTAGCACGTATAGGGAAGTCAGCTATCTGTATTGTCTTCGTCTTCGTATAGTCGATGCTTGCGCCATTGAACTTATACGATATGGAGCATGCCACGAGCGTTGTCATGGTGATGACGCAGCAGAGAGCGAAGGCTATGATGTAACGTAGTCTCATTGCAGTCCAAATTCTTTTAGTCTTCTATACAGTGTACGGTCCGAGATACCCAGATCCTGTGCTGTCTTCTTACGGTTTCCGCCGTTTTTCTCTAATGCTTTCTGCAGCATTACCTTACCGAGGTCATTGAGATTGAGGTTCTCTGGTTCGGAAATCTCCTGTGCGAAGTCATCGAAATCGCGTCCCATAGCTCTCTGTGCAGGGTACTCATGTCCCACGACAGGATAGGAATGCATTGTCATCGGTGCTGCCGTCGCTGCCTCGTCTATCTGTTTTCTCAGCGATGTTATCTCGCGTCGGAGGTCTGCCACATTGCCTCTCATCTCATAGAGAATCTTGAAGAGCATCTCACGCTCATTCTCATACGAGCGGCTTCCCTTGTTCTGAGGTGCTATGGTAGCCAGTTGCGTACTCTCCTCGTTCATTGGTATGAACTGCAACAGGTCATCCACGTCTATCTCTCGTTTAGGACACAGGATGGCGATCTGCTCTGTTACGCTCTTCAGCTGGCGGATATTACCTGGCCATTTATACTTCATCAGCACCTGTTTCGCATTCTCTGTCAGCTGAAGGCTTGGCAGATGGTACTTCTCTGCCATCTGTAAGGCAAAGAGTCTGAACAACAACACGATGTCTTCTCCTCTATCCCTGAGTGGAGGCATCTGTATGTTGATATGGTTAAGGCGGTAGTACAGGTCCTCACGGAAGCGTCCTTCACTTATCGCCTTGCGCATATTGACGTTGGTAGCAGCCACGATACGCACGTTTGTCTTGCGTATCTCCTGTCCTCCCACGCGTATATATTCGCCTGTCTCGAGTACTCTCAACAGTCTTGCCTGCGTAGCCAGAGGCAGTTCTCCCACCTCGTCCAGGAATAGCGTACCGCCGTTTGCCACGCCGAAATATCCATCGCTGTCGCCTATAGCGCCTGTGTAAGCGCCTTTCTCGTGTCCGAAGAGTTCTGAGTCGATAGTGCCTTCTGGTATCGATCCGCAGTTGATGGCGAAATACCTCCCTCTCTTCCTTGGCGATGCCTCGTGTATCATGCGTGGCACTATCTCCTTACCCACGCCACTCTCACCGATGATCAGCACCGAGAGGTCCGTTGGAGCGACCTGCAATGCTACATCGAGCGCACGGTTAAGGGCGTCGCAGTTGCCTACGATGCCATAACGATTCTTTATGTCCTGCAGTTCTTTTAATGCCATTTACTCTAGTATAAACACATTCAAAATGCAAAATTACACAAAAAAAACGATACAAAGGGTGTTTTACCTTAATTTAACATAAATTATTCCTGTGGCGCCGGTGTCTTTGCCGTAGTGAAGGTGACATTCTCACGACGATGCTCCGCAGGGTTGAAGCCCTTTTTCTTCACCGCAAAACGTGCCTTGTCGCCGTCTTCCTTACGCTCATGATAGAGCTTTGGCAACGGATTCTTCGCAGGATAATCGTACTCTTCCCTGTTTCTCCACGCGTCAATAGCCACGAAGAATGCCTTCAGCAGACTCTCTGGCTCTGCAAACACCATCGGTACGGACAGTCCTGAGGCAAGCATCACCGTATCCTCGGTGCACAGTTCTCTGTGCATTGTCTCGCACTGCTCGTCATACATTGCCACGACAGCATCGTAAGCCTTGACCGTTGGCGACTCAAAGAATGTCTTGTATGGCAGCGGTCCGAATGTCTGCACGCCTTCCTTAACGAGTTCCGACACAGCCGGCGCGATGACACTGAACTCCTTTGACGCCTCGTCAGCAACGATATTCTCGTTCATGGACATCACAGCAACACGTGGATTGAGCACGAACAGGTCGCGCTTGAGTGCCTTTGCAACCTTCTGCACCACACTCTTCACGTCCTCTGTCTTTATCTTTGCTGCTGCATCGGCAGCACTGGCAGCGCCCATGACGGATGCCATGGCGATGGTTTCATTAATATGGAGCATCACTACATCCGCCATCTCTTCAGGCAGATGTTCCCTCAGCGCCTTCCTTGCGGAAAGCTTCATCGGCAGACACACCACGATGTCTATGTCACCGCACTGCCAATCCTCTATTGCATCGGCAAGAGCCTCCTGTTCTGGCTGTCCGTCAGCGCCGTAAAGCTCTACGGAACAGATGTCTGCGAGGTTATCATCCTGCAGAATAGCATTAA
>JAGHTW010000210.1 GCA_018065145.1 Candidatus Prevotella equi | reverse complement strand
TCTGTAAACGCAAGCGTCGGACACTTTGTTGCGTCTGTATTATAATAGAAAATACCACCCTGTGTCAAACCGCCAGGCTTCCATGTGCGGAAGTTGTACTGCTGACCGCTGGCAAGGCGATAGGTATAGACCTTATTGCCACCTTCTGTAGCAATATTCTTAGCCTCAACCTCCTTGAAAGGAGCGAAGTGAGCGAACTTGATGCCGAGGTAAAGTTCTGCGTCAGCAGGAACGGTAATAGCATAATCACCACCCATGGCGATAGCACCATTCACATTAACGTTACCAGTCAGTGTTCCACCCTTGTAGAGTGTCATATAACCCTCTGCCTCATGTGTAGCAGAAGGAACGAGCTCTGCATTGTAGCTGTCGCCACTCATAGCAAGGAATGTCTTGCGACCAGCGGTAGAACTGTTGCCGATGGTCTGCACACGTACGTCACCGAACTTGCTTGCTACGTTGGCAACGACAGTGTAATCGTTGTCTGCTGTCCAACCAGTGTTGCTAGCGTAAGCGGTACATGTAAGAATAGAGAAACTTTGTTCTGCCTCCTCTGTTACGTTAAGTTCAATGGTACCATTGACTGTTGTGCCATTGGTAGCATAGGCTGTCAGCACATAAGTGCCAGGCGCTGCCTCGAAGGTATAGACCCTTGATGCAGGTTCTCCAACAACGACAGCTTCGCTTGTTGTCTTGTTGACAAGCGACATTGTCGTTGATACGGTGTTCATCGTTACCTTTACGGTAGCGGCGAACATACTGCATACACATATCAGTGTAAGCAATAGTGATAAGTAAATTCTTTTCATTGTCGTTATTTTTGTTTTTGTCTTTTGTTTTCCTATTACTTGCCAAGATAGTTGTTCATGAGGATATTGACATCCTCCATCGTTATCTTGCCGTCGTGGTTCATATCGCCCTCGAGTGTTTTCTCAACAGGGAAGCGCACTGCCACATCATCGTAAGCGAAGTATGCTGGCAGTGAGAAGCCAAAGCCATTATCGCTGGAACCTGTGATATTAAACTCCACGCTCTTCACTTCTCCAAGCACCGAGAGATCCCACTTCGTCCAATCCGTCACGATATTCTTTGGACCGTTGCAGAGGTAGAACTCTGCCGTATTGCCATTATCTGCCGTAGCAACTATCTTCACCCAGTCATCATCGCCTATCTTTGCTGAGAGTCCATTGCCTTCACAATACACGTTGAGGGAATAACAAATATTATTGACATACATGTGGTCAATGACTCGTGCTACACCATCGCTGAACGACAATACAGGAGAAGTCTCTGCGCTATATCCTGAGTTATCATGATAGCCGTAGTGCACAGCGAAGTTATCTGAACCGTTATGTCCGCCGCCTGTTGTCTGCAGTCCCTCTACATCTTTCTTATATACTGTCAACTGGCTGTTGAAGTCTCCGTGTGATTCGATATTCCCTGACACATAATGCGAAATGGCATGTCCGCCAGTCCAATAGCACCATGAGCCCCATCCTTCACTGATGATGTTATGCAACATTGTGTGTCCTTCATCAGTCCATTTGTAGGCGTCTTTCTCTTCAAACACGCCCATTCCTGATTCTCCATAGAGCAATGGTCCGCCATATTGCGGTTCATCGACAAGCGAACTCCAATCTTTTTTACCTGCGAAGTTTACATCGCCTTTGTAATCTTCGTCTTCAAACGTGAGCACACGAACTGTGTACTCTGACTGTGCGTGTGCCTTTACAGACATTACACAACAGAGGCATGATAGAATGCCACCAAACAAATAATGTTTCATTTTTGTTATGATAATTTTTCCGTAGCGCCTAACCCACGAGCGCTGCTACAGTTATACTTCCCTTGGCAGGTCTTCTGACTTTCTCCAGCTTGTCATCCCTTCCCAACATGCTCACAGGAGCACATCAGTGGTTTCAATGATGATAGCCACAACGGAGTTTACAGCAGCGGGACTGTTCAGGATTTGCACCTGATTCCCTTTTAAACCTCACAACCACAACCTGCATTGCATGCTCCGGTCACTCGGTACCAAGAATAAACCCGCTCAACGGCCTTATGACCATTAAGCGGGTGCAAAGTTACAAATAATATTTCAATTGGCAAAGGAAATCACTTGGAAAAGTGCAAATCCTCCGCGCCCATTATCTCTGTAGAAGTCTCTCCAAGCCAGCCACATACCTGATTTGTGGCACAATAGACACGAACAAAGTCAACACTCTCAAGCGCCTTTGGCTGGCGTGTGACAGGATGTACCGCCCAACCAATATCGAACGAACAACCATCGCGGTCGGTGTTCGGCAGGTTATCAACGTAACCGTAACGCAGGAACTTCAATACCCAGTACGTTCCTTTGCCAGAAGCATCATAACCGTTGTTCGGCAATCGTGTACCGCGTAGCGTCAGTGTGCCATCGGTGCCCTTAAGCCATAGTGGGAAATACTCCTGACGATGGAAGCTGTTCCTCGCTAACGTTCCTTTGTTGCCACGATTATCGGTCCATGGAACATCCTTCATTGCATCAAACGTATAGGTTATGGCGTAATCATACATCACCTTTCCCACACTATCTACATCGGCAGATCCACTCAGTTCGTACCATTCGTCATCAGGCAAGCCATTGCCGTTAAGGTCTTGCGACACCATGACGATGCCTGGTTCGCTACTGCCTCCGTCACTTGCGTTATCAGCCTTGAAGGCATTGCCCTTTATATAGATATCCTTCTCGCCTGGCACATTACGAACAGAGTGATCGAAATGGAACGTTATGTAACCACCGAAGCCACCGAGTGACACCAAACCGCCGTTGTCATCTGCCAGTGCATCGGTACACTTCTGCGCCATGATCTTTGCATCATCGCCATCCTCATACTTCGGCATGGTATTGATGAACTGTCCCGGTGCGGGAACATATTCGTCAACGGCTAAGATGTATGGTGAATTGCCATCATACTTAGGCTTATACGGATCTTCCTTCGGTGCTGCCGTAGCAGTGGTGACAAAGCATGCGCGTGATGGTATATCGCCCGTCTTCTGCTTCCAACGGAAGGTACCATCAGGGGCAAGGCATATCAGCGTTCCACTGCTGACATAGTCCTTTGCATCCATGAGATAGATGTCCTTGGACGTTGGATTGACGGCAATGCCATAAGGAACCTTCATCTTCGCCACCTCAGGATTATCAAAGAGCGTGGTATTGAGCTTCTCATGAGTGCGAACATTGATGAGTCCCATATTGACATGATTGCTGTTGGAAACGTAACTCCACTCTACTCCTATATAATATAAGGTGTCTCCGACGATGCACATCTCACTGACAGGAACGTCTATCTCTTCTTTCTCGCCATTGGTATTGAGGCAATAGAGGCGTGATGGCGTGCCGTAGTAATCGCCGCGCGATGTTATCCACAGCTGATTGTACTTGTCCTTCTTCAGTCTGTGTAGGTTTACGGCAAGGTCTATCTTGCGTTCCTCGGTCATCGTGTTGATATCTACAACACTGATGGTATGATCGTAGTTCTCTGGTGTGTAGCCACCAGAATTGGCAACGTACAGTTTTCCGTCAATGATAGCCATCTCTTCCGGCTGTCTGCCCACGTCAACAGAGCCAACGACCTGCAACGACAGCGTGTCAACCTTGTATATGCGACCAATCTGGCTACTGCCAAGCTGCACCGGACCAGCATACGACGACACATAAGCGTAACCACCATCGAAGGTTACGTAGCGACAGTTCGGAATGTTTATCTGCCCTATCCTCTTGCATGAGTCAGCGCTGCATACCTCAACCTTATTGGAACAGTTGATAACCATCCAAAGCTTGGAACCATATATCTGGATGTCGTTACCAACATCGCCCAATTCCTTTACGGTATTAGGATTGCGCGTGGCATAGATGTTACGGTAGTAGTGTACCTGTCCGTCAGCATTGCTAAGGTCAAGATAGTCGAGCGTACATTTGTTCGATCCCATGTTACCCTCGCATATCAGGTACATGCCCTTGACTTCATTGTTGACCGATGGCGGCAGGATATTATCCTCCATATACACCACGTATTCATCATCGCGGCAGGCGACGACGGCAACGAGTATGAAGAGCAGCAATAGCGGTTTATATTTCAATATCAAACGAGAAAGCATAGTTACGTTTTGGCATTGGGTAGTTAAGTATTACATCATAGTCCTGCGAGAAGAGGTTATTGACCTCAAACGTTGCACGCATCATTGTCCGGCGAACCTTGAAGCGATAAGCTAGAGAGAGGTCGGAGGTGTACCATGGTTGCAAGTAATTCCACACGGTGTTCTCTTGTTGCGAATAGCGTTCGCCTGTATATATGAAGGCATAGTTGAACGATAGTCCTTTCCATTCCACATCCCACATGACGGAACCGCTGTTGCGAGGGATATATGGTATCTGGTTTCTATAGAAAGAGTCATCATCGCTCGTCACATCGATGGACTTCTGATAGGTGTATTGCAGTCGCAGTCCGGTGTGAACCTGCTTCAAACGGAAGCGGAATGCGGTCTCTACATCTACGCCGGTGATGTTAACCCTTCCGAGATTCAGCATCGTCCAACGGAACTGCTGTCCCTTTGGATACGCTATTATCTTGTCGGTGACGTCGTTGTAATACACATCGCTCTGGAAATGGATGCTCTCCAGTATGCCTGTAGCATAGCTCTTGTCAAAGAGCACTCCGCCATCAAACTGCTGTGCGTTCTCCGGACGAAGATTAGAGTTGCCTATCTCTGCGTAATACAGGTCATTGAAGGTCGGCATACGGAAACTGTTCTTCACATATCCACGCAGCGACAAGCGTGTAGTGCTTGGCTTTTCATCCTTTATCACGGTCTTTTCGTAAAGGCGGTAATTAAGGAACAGCGCAGGAGTGAAGCGCGATATCTTTAGGTTTGCACCTACTGCCGTGCCGCCGGTTTTCTCTGACTGTCCCTTATCTTTGGCATAGGTATAGAGAACCGATGCCTGGGCAGAGAAACGCTTTACGTTTACTGCCGTGGCAAGGCTTACAAGGTGCGACCAACGGTATGGCTCCGGACAGTTATAGTTGTCGGCGGTGAGCTTGGACCATCGCATGTCGTATGCCATTGAGGCGCTCCACCATGGCAATAGCTGAACGGCATGTGAGGTACTGAGATACAGTTCCTGCTGACGGTATTTGTTATCCACAAGCATCGTCGTGGTATCACGATTCTGGTAGTGCGTGTAGTAATTGGCGTATTTTGCCATCACGCGGGCAGAGTATTTCGCTGAGAAGTCTTTCTGTATGGATCCCTGAAGGAATGTGTTGCTATCGACTTGTCTTTCCTCCCTGCGCCACACATTATTGACGATAGCTCCCGGAATACCACGGTTGGACTGATAGGTATAAGCCTTGAAATTCCATCCGCCACGATTTATGACACCATTAAGGTTGAGCTCTGCTCGCAGTGACTGCACGTCGCCATTCTGACGTATCGCGGTGGTATCGTAGGCAATGCTGCCGTCATAGTTCTTCCTTCTGTAACGGAACTGATACTTACCGTCTGACGTTATGCCACCAACGGACAACGATGCCGATACCCATTCGGATAGTTTCTGCTCGTAAAGCAGTCCGATATTAAGCATATTGCTGATGCCGTACTTCGCCTTTGCCTTCAGATGCCATGTCTCCCCAACCCTGAAACGAGGCATACGGGTACGCAGATACACACTGCCGGCATTGCCATAGTCGGACGCTGTCTGCATAAGCGAACTTCGCTGACCGTTATAGAGTGTCACCTCTTCGATATTATCGAGCGAGAACTGTCCCAGATCTATCTGACCATTCTGCGCATTTCCCAGTTCTATACCGTCGTAATACACGCCCAGATGCTGCGAACCCATAGAACGGATATTGACGGTCTTTATGCCGCCCACGCCGCCATAGTCCTTTACCTGCAGTCCAGAGAAATAGCGAAGGGCATCTGCCACATTAAGAGAGTTGAGTTTTTCCAGCGTCTTGCCGTTCATGGACTGCGACGGTATGACATCCCTGAAGGTCTGATGCGAGATAATCTGCACCTCTTCAAGCTGCTGTGTCTTCTGCGCCATCACACAAACGCACGTAAGAAGCATCGCGATGAGGCAGAGACTCCGAATGATGGTATTATGATGTGTATATAATTTTCTTGTCATGTTATAACGTTAATTATTTTCCGTTCAATGTTTCCCACGCTGGAGGTTCTACTCCTAGGAGGGTTTTCACAAAGAAGTCATAGCGTTTGTGGTCACCATACGACTCTCCCATGGTGTGCTTGGCATTTGGCAGCAGTACAAACTCAAAGTCTTTCTTCGCCTTTATCAGTGCATTGACAACCTGATAGGTAGATGACGGATCCACATTATCATCCATTTCGCCCACTACGAGCATCAGTTTCCCTTTGAGACGATAGGCATTTTCTACGTTGGAAGACTCTATATAGCTGCTATCCACCGGCCAACCCATCCACTGTTCGTTCCACCATATCTTATCCATCCTGTTGTCATGGCAACCACATGCGGCATAGCCTGCCTTGTAAAAGTCCGGATGGAAGAGCAGAGCGCCCAGCGCTTCCTGTCCTCCGGCAGAGGAACCGTATATTCCCACTCGCTCAACATCCATATAAGGGTATTTCTCTGCCGCTGCCTTCATCCACTCAATGCGGTCCGGGAAGCCTGCATCCTTAAGGTTCTTGTAGCACACCTGTTCGAAATCGAGCGTGCGATATGATGTTGTCATACCGTCAATCTGCACTACAATGAATCCCAATTCCGCAATATCCGACAGCCACCACATCATCGGTGTGAAGGTCTTTGGCACATACTGCCCACCAGGACCGGAATAGATATACTCTATGACGGGATATTTCTTCGTCGGATCAAAGTTCGACGGACGCTGAATCAAGCCCCATATGTCGGTCTTTCCGTCACGACCCGGCGCCACAAACACCTCAGGCGCCTTCCAACCGTTAGCCTGCAATGCAGTGATATCAGCGCACTCGAGTTCCGAGATGACGGCACCGTCGGTGCTATTACGCAACACTGTCACTGGCGGCATGCTGACAGTGGAATAAGTATCTACGATAGTCTTGCTCTCACGGTTATACCTCACGCTGTGGTTCGCCTTCTCTGGTGTCAGGCATACAAGGCCCTTGCCGTCCATTCCCACACGGAATGCATGGATAAAATACGGATCTTCCTGCGTAAGAGTACCATCAAGACTGCTTGCTACCTTGCCCATATTAGCGCAATCCTTACCATTTGCAGTGAAGATGATATAACCATCCTTCGTGCCATCGCCCTCGATAGCTATGACATCACGAACCCAGAAGTCACCCTTCGTAATCTGCTTCAGCCTATCAGTGCCCCTATTATATATATAAAGGTGTGCCCTTCCGTCGCGTTCACTCTTCCAAAGTATCCTGCCATCCTTCAAGTCACGGCGCAGATTGCGCGAATAAGCAACATATTTGTCGTTCTTCTCTTCTATGAGCGTACGCACATCACCCTTCATATCCATCTCCATCACACGATATACCTTATGTCCTCTGGCATTATATTCAAAGGTAACGGCATCATTTCCCGCTGTCCACATAGGGGCAGTGAGATAATACTGCGGCATCATAGCGTCGAGAGACTTAGGCAATATGTGCGTAGCAGTGGCAATATCAATTACTACGGGTATGCGGATATTAAGAGAATCGCCAGGCTTGTTATACTCCATCGTGTGATACTTCGGTTGCACCTGACCCTCAGGAGAGGACTGCGTCAGCGTGATATAATGCTTCGGCGCAGGCTTTATCAAAACGGTAGCATAACGTTTGCCGTCAGAAGACCACGAACCCCACGATGAATAATAACAGGTATCAACGCCATCAAACGTCAGTTGCCTGTCGCTGCCATCACGCTTATCATGCAAGAAGAGATTATTGTCCTTATGATAGATATACAATGCCGTTTCTACCGGCGAAAAGGCATTATACTCCTTTTCGTCTCTCACCTCAGCCCAGTGATGTCTTTCACCACCGCCCCAGTGGTTTCGTCTTGCTTCCGGAGCATCGCAAACAGTCTTTTCACCCGTCTTTGCATTCACTTCATACCACGCTGTGCTGTCACCGGTATAGACAGAGTAACGGAATCGTCCATCCCTCTCATCCCGAAGCTGCACATTTCCATGCGTCATCTTATTGGAATACTGTCGCCACAGATTAAAGGCACGCTGATAATCCTCCTTCGTTCCCTGAGCGAAAGCAACGCACTGCGCCATCAGCATCAAGACAAACAAGGATGATTTCATCAGCAGGGTATGTCGTGTATTTTTCATTGGTTCATCAAATTATTTCCCGAGATATAGATTGGTGATGGCATAGGCATCAGATATTGTTACGGCACCATCTCCATCAACGTCAGAAGCTTCGAGATCTATTACTGGAACAGTGCGACCTATAACATAGTTAGCAACAACATTCGCATCCTCCATCGTTACTTTCTTGTCACCATTGGCATCACCGAGTACATAAGGTGATGGCTTTATACATAGTTTTCCTTCTGAAACGAGTTTTGACGTATCCCAAACCCATCCTTTCTTAGGTCTTGCTGGGGTAAAGGTAGGCGTGCCCGTCAGGGTTATCTTACCCGTTCCTGCGAATACTTGTATCTCCCTGTCATCAGGGATGGCATAGACGCTGCTCAACTGCTTCATGACGAAATGCGGATTATTCAGCGTTGTGGCGCCATTATTGACATAGGTATCATGCTTGAAGGTCGCTGTAGGACCATAATACCTCACATTCACCGTTCCGTTTTTAGGAATAGAGAGACTGCCGTTAATGGTTATTGTACCAATGGTGGTACTCAGTGTCTTATCTTCTACGCCCAAATCGTAAACAGTCCATACGCCAGTACCAAGAGTACCCGTACCGCGCAGGTGACCAATCTTATGACTGTAGGACACTTCCGTACCGTTACCAGCCTTAAAGCCGGCTGCATAAGCGCCTGATTCCAGTCGCAGGGTCGCTTTACTGAAGTCCATTGCCTGGATAAAACGACAGTTGGAGGTCATAACATCATATACACCGGTGAACTTGGATACGTTCGTATATACATCGCCACGCACGTATGGGAAGCTAATCTTTATCGTTCCGCTGCCTTCGAGTGAACCTCTTATGCTACAACGGCTGCCCACATTGAACGTCAAGGTCTTCAGAGTGTCGATAGTCACGGCGTTCTGGAAGTTTGGCATGGTACTGCTGCTGTTGGAATCGAATATCGTCAGCGTAGTATTTCCTGTCACATGAATCGGTGATTGTGCCTTTCCAAACGTAGTATTCCACGCTCCCATTGCCAGAGTACCAGCCTCAAGAATCGTTCCAGCCCATGCGTTCGTACCAGCGTAGGTGATGTTCAACTGTCCACTGCCTGTCTTTCTTAATGTTCCGTCGCCAGAAATCATTCCCTTGAAGCTTGCCGTTCCCGATGCTATCTGCACCGTAGCAGTGTCGTTCAACAATATGCCGCGGTTGGTTGCAGTATTGGTGTTATTAATAATGAGCGTCGCCTTGCCTATCTGGAAATTGCTTGCGTCAGCAGATGCTGCACCGATGCTGGAAGGAATGCCAGCATCTGACAGTTCCTTCACTGTCACCTTGCCCTCATTTATTATCGTAGCACCAGTATAATCGCTCTTCACAGCATTGAGGGTCAGTGTTCCGTTACCGTTCTTTACAAGCGATCCGTTACCAGAAATGCCACCATTGCCACCGAACGTAAAGTTAGAAGTGCCGTTCACCTCTACTGTTCCGACAGGCATCAGTTCTGGTATCGTTATGGTTTTCTGTGTTGCTTCATCGTCGAAGATGACACAGTCCTCTGCAACAAACATTGCTGCTTCATCGTTGACCTTCCAGTTTAAGGTCTGATAATCCCAAGTAGAGTTTGCTGCGCCTGTCCATTTTACATCTTTGGTAGGCTTGCGCTGTCCATTGATGACAAGACAAATGGCATTCTCCTTGTTGATTATGTTATAAGAGAGTCCCGACATACCGCGCACAGAGATATTGGACAAAGAACCCGTCAGCTCTCCATCATACTCCAGCAGGCGATATTCGCCAGCCTCATTGTTCGCCGTTACTATTGTGAATATCAGCGAAGCAGTGATGGCAAGGCCGCCATTGACCTTTACCTTGTTGCCTTTGTCTATATCTACCTCCACATAAGTCTTCTTATTTACCTTTAGCGTCTTGGAGATAGTCAGCGTTCCCTGTGGCATGATGCGACATCCTTCGTAGTTCAAGGCACCTTCAACAGCTACGCTGTCAACTATTCCCGAACCACTCAGCGTGCCGCGTGCACGAAGTTCCACCGTACCGTTTATCTTTCCATCCACCTGCAAGGTACCCTCAGAGATGATTGTACTCTCGGTGGAAAGGTTATCACTCTTCAATACTGCCATACCCTGCTGGCTCTTCCACAACTTCGTATTGCCCGTAACGTCTCCCACTACCGTGAGAACCTGTTCCTTCACAGGCATAAGATAGACATTCTCCATATCGGCAGCAGGCTTTACGGAGGCATTGCCAAGTGTCAAGTCGAACACTTGATTATGCTCATCGGCCTTCATGCAAGGCGGCAACTGCGGACGTGGCATATCATATCCCAGATAGAACGCAGGTTCTGGCGTCTGGTAATAGCCACGCGTCGTGCAGTCACCTCTGTAATGAGGATCTTCCTGAAGACAATAGATATTGTTGATGGTTGTGGTCATATCGGTAGAGAAACCTATAATGCCGGTATTCACTTCATTCTCAACTCTGTCAAGAATCAGTTCCTCTCTCCAGTCACCTATTATGTCTCCCCAGAACATGCCACGCTTGCCGCTTGCTGATCGTATGGTCCAACCAGAATCCTTTGCCATTTCTATAAGGCGGCCGTTGGTGTAATCAACCACCATTGCGTTGTAGCCATTGCCGTCAGGAGTATCCACGCGTTCACGGTCCAGTTGTCCGTCCCACCATATACCCTCGGTAGGGAAATAGCCATACTTACCTTCTATCTTGTTTCCCTTCGCATCATACATCTGGTAACCATCCATTGTAGAGAACATCTCCCAGCCCAGATGTGCAGGGTCAAGGTCCATACATTCGCCTCTTCCTACATCGCCAACGGCAGGCAGATACCATTTCTTTATTGCCTCGCCCGTTCCGGCGTCGAAGAGAATCTGGCCCAGCATATCGGGCGCATTCTGCTGAATGGAGAACGTCTCCAAGCCTGGACGCTCAGGATCTATGTCCGATGTACGATGACGGTCACCATGACTGATACCGGTATTGTATAATGTAGAGCCATCATGGTCCATACAATATGCGCCTGACGACATCTCGTCCTTACCGTCACCGTCAGCATCAAAGATGCGTATCATGTGAAACTCTGCTCCACCAACGTTCTTCATGAACAGCTGATGCCAGTTCGTCGCCTTTCCGTTAGAGTCAAAATCGTATGCAAAGGCAGAGTTCCTGTACTGGTGACCTTGGTCGCTACTTCTACGCGTATGCCATTCCATCACAACGGCAGGATGCACTCCATCATGATAGAACACACCCACATGTCCTACATGCTTGTTATATTCATCGCCCATTAGAGAGGCTTTGTTTGTGCGGTTATAAGCATCGTCATACTGCTGCTCCACACTCGCCTTCTCTGCGCCGGTCATACCATTGATGACGGTAAAGTAACGTGGCGCATTCCTTGAAGACTGCTCATTATAGTCTATGATACCATCGCCGTCAGTGTCGCCTGTAGTGCTTCCGTTCACATACAAGCCCCATGTGCCTGCTGCCTTGTTCCAGAAACGGGTGCCATCAGACGTCTGGACTATCACCTCGCCGTAACCATCGCAGTCTATGTCATACGCACAAATCTGATCATCCTGTCCCGAACAGCTGAGCTCGTTGGGACCTAAATCAACAGTCCATAGATAAGTGCCGTCGGCAAGATATGCCTCTATGCAGGAATTGCCGCTGCCGCCTATGCAGCTTCTGTTCACAACGTAGTCGTATTCTCCGTTGCCGTCAAGATCAACAGGCCAGCAGAACTTCGTGTTATAGCTGGCATTGTTCAGCGGACCGCCCTTGAACGGTATCTCCATGAATACGTTTTTTTGCTTCTGCGCCTGAAAAAGGAACGGCGTACTGAACTCCTGCTCTATGTCCTTGCCACCCTTCTTCGTCACCATCGTCACTGCCACCTCCGAACCGAGAGGAATAGACGCGGTCGTCGTTTTATAGTTTGTCGTTGTCAGCGGTTTACTATTCAACAAAGAGAACGTCGTCGCCCCTTTTTTCTTTGTATAGACGTTCCATGTAGCATCTTCCGGTTCCTGTGCCAATCGGCGCCATGTAACCGTCACATTAGAACCATTCTGCACCGCAACGACACCCCTTCCCAGAGACTGTTGCATTCTTTGTGCGCTAACATTACCAGCCACAAATAGTGTTAATAGGAAAAATAGTAGTTTCTTCATCGTAGTTGTCGAGTTGTACAATTCAGGTGCAAAAGTAATAAAATTTCTCCGTGCAGGCAAATCTTTTGGATTTAATATACATATTGACACAAAATTCACGTTACTGCGTAAGCTTTCGCACTGCAGTACTGTACCCAAGTACTGCAGTAATCGTTACACAGTACTGCAGTAATCGTGCCCAAGTACTGCAGTAATCGTGCCCAAGTACTGCAGTAATCGTTGCACAGTACTGGCACTCGATTTGTTTTTTTGATTTAACTTTTATGGTAACAAAAAAAAGACTCGCAAGCGAATGCTTACGAGTATTCTGTGGTGCCACCAGGAGCAATAATATGCTTCTGCATTGTTGCTAACTATCTATTATCCAAGCATCAGTCACTAAACTTCCTTTCTAAAAAGTGTATCACTTTTATTAAGAATTAGATTATATGGCCTTCTACGGCCATAGAGTGGAAATGTGAGTATTCCAATTAACAGAGTGCGACACGCCCCATAGCTCCCATATCCAAAGAAGCATTCACTCCCATCGCTCTGAATATTCTGGTTATAGTACGTAGGGTGATGTTTCCACCATTCTCAATCTTTGATATTTGTGCCTTCCTTACACCGATAAGGTCTCCCAACTGTTCTTGTGTAAGTTGCTTTGTTTGGCGTGCTTGTCTGATAGCCTCGCCAACAAGGAAATCCTCCACCTGTGCATCAAACTCCATGCGTTCGGGTGTTCCCTTTGCGCCAATAACCTTATCTACTGCTTCTGCCTCATTATAGAATTTCATTGTCCTTTGTCGCTTCCATCTGTTCTATTTTGTTGGCAAAGTTACCTAAAAGTTTCCATATATGCAAACTTTTCACTATATATCTTGTAACATCCTTATAATTTTGCGTGGAACACAAGGATATTACCGCAGTTTTGCTTGATTTTATGTAAAAATTTTTGAGGATTGGTGATTTTTTATTACCTTTGCAGTCGGGTGTTCGCTATGCGACCGTGAGCCTGCTTTGCAGACACTCACTACACCTATCGTGCGTTGCTCTCCCCCGCGAGACGGGGGAGTGGCGCAGCGGAGGGGGTTAAAAGACTCTTGACGATGCTTCGCACGTTGCACTCTTATTCTCGCTGAAAGCCCACGGGGTGGGAAGTGGGAATGAATGACATATACATAAAAGGCGTAACTGAACGCTTTGGTTTTGACGGTTCATGAACTTCGCAACTTCAAACTATCTGTCAAGAACAAAGCAACGGGGACGCCCCTTGGGGATGTATTATAAACAGCCCTCATTGGCGTTTGACTTTTCAAACCCAAATGAAGGAATATTATATACATCAAACGTGGGGCTTTCAGCGTTGCTCGTTTCGACAGATAGGGCAATGCGAAGGCCTATGAACCGTGGAACGAGTGACTGAGGACTGGCTCCACGTTTTTTTGTACCCTGTCGTAACCTTACAATACATAATCTGCGCCCTACCTGGAGCCTAAAGGCATAACAATTTGTTTCTACGAACAACTACTTAATAACAATGAACGTCTGTAGCACCAATCGCCCTAAGACCCCAAAGAAGAAGGGACAGCCTAACAAGTTCACCGTTGCGCAACTTGTGAATAGTTTCACTCAAAAGAACATGACTGCGCTGCATAATGTCTATCTCCAGAGCCTGACGTGTATTGAAGACTATGTTTATGGGCAACATAATCCAATTTATGCTGGGCAAGCCAAGCTAAAGAAAGATACTCACCAGCGAAGGCTGAATGATACATCCCTGAAAAACTTCATTTATGCTATGAAACTGGCAGAACCAACGTTAAGGACGATGACGACCTTTGACGATGTATGGCTGGAAGTACGAAAGATAGGAAAGAGCATACCCGGCATTGGCGATGTGATGATATACGATTTTTCTTTGCGTTATTGCTTCAACAAATTAGGACTCACACCCAACTACGTTTACCTTCATTCATCCAATGGTCCTTTGGAGGGAGCGAAAAAGGTGCTAACCGCAATGAAGAAGAAAAACGTCACAACTGTCAACGGCAATACAATCCCTATCAACAAACTAAGAAGTGGCACAAGAATCCCCAAAAGTAATTTTGAATCTGACTTGTCCGCTCTTGACAGTAAAAGCATAGAACACTTTCTTTGTATAAATCATTCGTATAACATAATATAAATTCAAAATATGGAAAAGAGACATTACAAATTCTTCTTGACGATGCTGTTGCTCTTTGCAACCATCGCCGCACACGCCTATGACTTTTATGTTGATGGCTTGTACTATAACAAAACAAGCAATACCGAGGTCAGCGTAACCTATAAAAACAGCAACGATTATTCGTATAGCGGATCCATCGAAATACCTGCTAATGTAAGCTATGGTGGAGTAACATATAGCGTGACTTCAATAGGAAGACAAGCCTTCCAGGGTTGCTCAGGCCTTACCTCAGTGACTATTGGTAACAGTGTGACTTCAATAGGAAGTGGTGCCTTCAATGTTTGCCCTGGCCTTACCTCTGTGACCATCCCTAACAGTGTGACGTCAATAGGAAGTTATGCCTTCAGGGGTTGCTCTGCTCTTACAAGTATAAAGGTTGATGCAACAAACAAGTATTTTGATAGCCGTAACAACTGCAATGCAATAATCAATAGTTCTACAAATGAACTAATTGCAGGTTGTAAAAACACTATCATCCCTAACAGCGTGACGTCAATAGGAAATTATTCCTTCTCTGGTTGCTCAGGCCTTACCTCTGTGACCATCCCTAACAGTGTGACTTCAATAGGTGGTTCTGCCTTCTCTGGTTGCTCAGGTCTCACCTCTGTGACTATACCTAACAGTGTGACGTCAATAAGAAGTGGAGCCTTCTATGGTTGCTCTGGCCTTACTTCTTTGACTATCCCTAACAGTGTGACTTCAATAGAAGGTTCTGCCTTCCAAGATTGCTCAGGTCTTACCTCTGTGACCATCCCTAACAGTGTGACGTCAATAGGAAGCAATACCTTCTATCGTTGCTCTGGTCTTACCTCTGTGACCATTCCTAATAGTGTGACGTCAATAGGAAGCAATACCTTCTGGGGTTGCTCTGGTCTTACCTCTGTGACCATTCCTAACAGTGTGACGTCAATAATAAATTATGCCTTCCGTGGTTGCTCTGGTCTTACCTCTGTGACCATCCCTAACAGTGTGACGTCAATAGGAGATGAAACTTTCAGTAGTTGCTCAGGTCTTACCTCTGTGACCATCGGTAACAACGTGACGTCAATAGGATCTAATGCCTTCTATTGTTGCTTTGGTCTTAAGATTGTTATTAATTATTCTGATTTAAACATAACTAAGGGTTCTAACGGAAACGGTTATGTGGCATACTATGCAGATAAGGTCATTAATGCCACTGAACAAATGGTTAATGATGGAGATTTCCTGTATTCTGATTCTGAGAAAACAAAACTCTTGGCATATATGGGAGCATCTGTTAGTGTAGAAATTCCAAATAGCGTTAAAGAGATAGAAGAATACAGCTTTGCCGGCAATACGAAACTTACCTCTCTTCGCTTAGGCTCCAACGTGCAGAAGATAGGAACTAATGCGTTTAAGAGTTGCACGAACCTTGTGAAGGTATTCATCATGGCAAACACTAAACCGGAGGGACTGGAAACGGCACTGGATAATGTTGGAGGTCGTCAGACATACGTTGCCAACAACAACTATGACGGTATCACTACGCTCGGCGCAATCAATATAAACAGTAATCTCAGTTCTATGTTTGCAGTGAATGGTGTGAAGTACATACCGATATCAATGTCTGCCCGTACCTGCGAAGCAGTGGATGCTACATACGCAGCGGAAGATACAGAGATCAGCATAGACCAGACGGTGTCATACAGGAACATAGCGTTCAAAGTGCCCAGCGTTAAGCCCCACGTATTGCGTAATAACCCTTACGTCAAGAGCCTTAACATAAACGTTGCGAATATAGTTCCGAATTACGCTTTCGCTGGCTGTGACCAGTTGGCTACGGTAACGATAGGCGAGAATGTGACAGAACTGTCAACAGGATGCTTTGATGGAGACAAGGAACTGCAGACTGTGAACATCTCTGATGGAGAGACAGCACTGGGGCTATCAACAAACACATTCCGCTCTGGCAAACTTGCGCAGCTTCATCAGGGACGTGACCTGAGCTATACTGCAGGAAATAATGCAACGACCTATTCTCCATTCTCATCAATGACGACTCTGCAACAGGTGGAGATAGGAGAAAAGGTGAAAGAGATAAAGGACTACACCTTTGCTGGTTGCGAGGCGTTGAATAAATTCTCCAACACTTCACAATACACTCTGCGTATCTCTCCTTCAATAACAAGAATCGGAGCACATGCCTTTGATGGAGTGAAGGACATACAGAATATCACCATTGAGACAAGCAGCACGCCTATAGAGATTGCTTCGGGAGTCTTCTCAAAGTCAGGAGTGCGCAAACTGTATGTTGGTAGAGACATAAAGTGCGATGCTTTACCACAGCCATTTGCCGACTGTACGGATCTTGAGGAACTGGAGTTTGCAAAGGACGTGACAACCATCAATGAATATGCTTATACCAATACAGCCATAAAGACACTGACACTGCCTGAGAAGACTGCTGTTTTAAGCGCAGGGGCATTCTATAAGTGTGGCAATCTGACTTCCGTAACTATTCCTGAGTGCGTTACGACCATTGGCGAAAAATGCTTCGGAGAGTCAGGACTCCTTTCCGTAGAGATTGGCAAAAACGTGGAGACAATAGGCAATAGTGCCTTTGAGAACTCCAAACAGTTGACGTATGTATCAGTTGCTGCAGAAAGCATAGGCAATAGTGCTTTTGCAGGAGGCAGCAAGTTGCAGGAGGCAGTGCTGAGCGATCGCTGTAAGAGCATCGGAAGCGGTGCCTTCAAGGACTGTGCTGCCCTGACAAAGATAAACATACCAACGGGTAACACGGTGATTGACGAAGAGGTATTTGCCAACTGTTCTGCCTTGTCAGAAATTGTTCTGCCGGAAAGCATTACGGCAATAAACAGGAATGCCTTCAATGGTACAGCACTCACCTCACTGATTATCCCTGCTGCCGTTACAACTATTGGCAATACTGCATTTGCAAATACGAGGAATCTGACAACTGTAGTGTTCAACGCTGGCAAGGATGCAGTGAACGTAGCGAACGATGCCTTTGACGGTATGGGCGTTAAGACACTGACACTCAACCGACAGCTTGACTATAACACAAGCGGCAAGTCTCCATTATCAGACAACAAGACACTGACGAGTGTAGAGATGGGTGAGCAGCCTACGTCATTGCTCAAGGGTATGTTCAAGGGATGTACGACTCTCCTGACCGCCAAGGTAGGAGTAAACGTAAAGGCGATAGAAGAATCTGCGTTCGAGGGTTGCTCGGAACTTATTTCTGTAAATGTTCCATCAGGAGTTACGACCCTTAATTCGCGTACTTTCTACGATTGCTCAAGCCTTACTTCTATCGTATTACCAAAGTCTGTGACAAGTGTAGGTGAATACGTATTTGCAAACAGTGGTATTCAGTCGTTTGAGGCAGAGAATACAATAGAGCGGATAGGCCTCGGCACATTCAATGGATGTAAGGCATTGAAGAGCTTTGTGGCTAAGTCTGGTACCAAGACTCTTGAACTGAGCTACAATGCAAGCAATAAGGGTTTGTTTGCTGACTGTCCTTTGGAGTCAGTGAACATTGACCGTCCGATAAGCTACGACACACAGGCGGCAAAGGGATATTCACCATTCTATCGCAGCACCACTCTTAAGAGCGTTACAATGGGTAATAACCCTGCATCTATCCCAGCAAATATGTTCTATGGCTGTTCGGCTCTGAGTGATGTAGCGATAGGCAATGGCGTTACAAGCATTGGCGACTATGCCTTCTCTGGTTGTATTTCATTGAAGGATTTTAGTTTCGGTAAGAGTGTGAAAACAATTGGTAATGAAGCTTTCTCTGATTGCACTGCATTGACACGCCTTGTAAGTAAGGCAAGCGTTCCGCCTACATGTGGATCTCAGGCATTGGAGGATATTGACAAATGGGAATGTACTCTCTATGTTCCGGAAGAATCAAAGGAGGCATACATGGCAGCAAACCAATGGATGGACTTCTTCTTTGTTGAGGATTTTGTTGAAATCACTATGGGCGACGTTGATGGTGATGGTGACTTAACAATGTCTGATGTCAGAAAGATTATGAACGCCTTCCTCGGAATGGAAAGTGTAGATGTAGCGATAGCAGACGTAAACGGTGACGGCAAGGTAACAATGGCAGATGCCAATGAGGTGGTGAACATGTATCTTGCAAATCACAATCCAGAGCCGGAACCGGAACCAGAACCAGAAACTATTTCTGTATCGGAACTTTCACTGAACAAGACATCCTTAAGCTTCACATTGAATAATGGAACTTCTACAGAACAACTGACAGCAAGTGTTAAGCCTGATAACGCTACGAATAAAGAAGTAGAATGGACTACATCAAACTCTAATGTTGCGACAGTAAGCAACACAGGTCTTGTAACTGCCGTAGGTGCAGGTGAATGTGTGATAACAAGCACTGCAAAGGATGGTAGCGGAGTAAAGGCGGAATGTCAGGTGAAGGTTGAAAAATCAAAGGAAGAAGGATCATCGACGGATGTTACCACACTATTCAATTCTGCTACGGACTTCCTTTGTGTTTACAAGAATGACAGCAAAGGTGAGGTGAAATTTGTTGAAAACTATGACGACTTCGGCAAATATGTTACGAAGATGTACGTGGATGGTGTAGAGGTGACACCATGTGGATCAAAGGAACTGGAGGCTGGCACACACACTGTCATATACAGGACTCCAACTATGAGGGCAATTCCTACCAATGCGTTTATTCATATCCGTCAAATGATAGAATGGAGAATACCCGCATGTATAACGAGTTTGTATCAAGGAAATGGTTTCGGCTGTTGGAATTGTGCTGACGTATATTCTTATAATCTGACAGCTCCAATAAGTTCTGGTAGTTGGATATTTAATTCGAGCACAAACGCCCCGACGCATGATTATGCTTGTGGAAAGAACGTGGCAACAGCCAACAAAAAACTTCACATTCCAAATTCTGCAACTGGCTATACATCTCATCCTTGGACACAATTGACAGGAAACGGCTATACTATTGTTTACTAATCAGTATGAAGCAGATTTTATTTACAATGGCTGATGCCAATGAGGTGGTGAATATCTATCTCGGCAAGTAGTTATATCTGGCTATACACTGACAAAAAGAACAATGGGAATATTGGCTTTTCACAACCAATATTCCCATTCGTTCTTTCCTAATGTTCTGTACACAGATTATTACGCATACTGTGAAAATTCATAAAGAATTACACAAATAAAACAAAGAAGATGAGAAAAAGTGTAATTTTTTAATGCGTATATCAAGGAAAAAGTGTAATTTTGCAAGCATAAAAACAAACCAAAAGTGTAATGGATATGGAAAAGAATATTTGGTGTGTCATTTGGCACACCTTTTTTATGCCTATTTTGAAAGTATGGCCAAAACATGGCCAAAAATGTTGGTTGGGAAAGTGGGTATAAACAAAAAACCTTGCAAGTGAGATACTTACAAGGTTTTGTTGTGGTGCCACCAGGAGCAATATAACACATCTATATTTTGTTGCTAACTATCTATTATTCAAGCATCAGTCACTAAACTTCCTTTCTAAAAAGTGTATCACTTTTATTAAGAATTAGATTATATGGCCTTCTATGGCCATAAAGGAAAATGAGTATTAATCTCCATAAAAGCCTTTATTGCTCATACTTGACCATTTGATATACATCTCCTTGTAATTATCCTTTATGAACTCTCTGATTATACGAAGTTCTTTGTCTGTCAGTCTGCCTCTTGCCTGCACCTCAGTTTCACCATTACTCTTGACAAACATTTTTGCGGAAGCCGATTCCGTCAAGTGTCTGTCACTGGCATGAACATGCATAGCCTCAATAATACAGTGGGAAGTGAAATACAGATAATACCCACAGATCATAAAATCATAATACTTCGGCATAGACTTCCTCCATGTGTTTTTTGTTCTTATGCCAATATCCCTTTACTATGTCCAACTCCACATCATCCATAGTGGTCTCCAGCACCTCATCATCATAAGAAAGAACAAGAGCATGGTTAGGCGCATCAAGTTGTAGTATGCTGATATTCTTATCCTCCATACGCTGAAAAGCATATCCACAAACAATCATATCTGCGTTTGTACATATATTCTTTATATCAACATTCATATTCTCCAATTCTTACGGTTTGTATATTCTTGAGAAAACTTTCGGGGTCTATATATAGATTTTTGAGAATAGGAACAAGGTCTATGTATTCTTCTGTTGCCCCCACCCCCTTATAATCAGCAATGACAACCAAATACCCATTATCCCACTCCTTGATTTCCAAGTAACGATTCAAGGATGCGCTAGTTCGGAAACGGATATTGCAGTCACCATATCTGAATGACGTCATATCATATTTGCTTGACAATATAGCCTCTTTCATTCTGATTTGTATTAATCACACAACGGCAAAATTACACAAAAGTTTTCAATTTTGCAAATTTTGAACTGTATATCTTGTAATATCCTTATGATTTTGCGTGGAACACAAGGACATTACCGCAGTTTTGTTTGATTATTGGCTTTTCACAACCAGTATTCCCATTTCTTCTTTTCTAATCTTCCGTACACAGATTTACTTTCCATGTCAAAAAACTATTTTTCGGGTTTTCATTAAGGTAGGTTCTGTTGATTCGCTTTGAGAGAAACACAGTTTATTTTGCGTCAAAATGTTAGCATCACGAAGTAGTGTGGCGCGACTCCTTCATTTG
>JAGHTW010000051.1 GCA_018065145.1 Candidatus Prevotella equi | reverse complement strand
AAGGATAATATGAATTGCTTTTTTCATAATTCTTAATGTTATTTCTGCGTTTCTCTTGTAAAATGCATTAGAATATCACGTCCACCAATACTATTTGGGGTTGCTCTATGGAAAAGCAGTAATTCTGTGTCACTTATTTTTTGAATTGTATAATAATCAACGGATTTTATTATTGATGATGCTGACATATAAATGATGTAAGCCCCCGCGTTTGAATTTGCAACTTTTACACTATCGAAATTTAAAACATCATAGTCAGAAAGAGGATCGCTACTTAAATAATATATAAATCGATGTTCAGACAAGGACCTTCCTTTTTTTCCATACTTTGACGTATAATAACCATCAAAAAAGGATATTTCCCATACATACTCACCGTCTTCTTGAATCCACGATGTTCCAACAAGTTGAGACTTGTTTAACTCTTGTTTCTCATTCTGTGCATAAGACAATATAAAACAAGCTAAAATATACAATATGCAAATTAATCTCTTCATTTATTCCAACTTATATTAGTCTATTCCTTTTTGCCGAACTCTGGGTCGATTTTTAGCAATGCTGACATGATGAAGGTGACGGAGCAGAATGCCATGACGATGATGAAGAACATTCGGTAGCCTACGAGTTCCTGCAATGCACCGGCAAAGAGGCCCGGTATCATCATTGACAGTGCCATGAAGGCGGTGCAAAGGGCGTAGTGTGACGTCTTGTAGTTTCCTCTACTATAATAAATAAGGTATAGCATGTATGCCGTAAAGCCGAATCCGTAGCCGAACTGCTCGAAGAAGATGCAGATGTTGATGGTGATGAGGCTTGATGGCAGTGCGTATGCCATATATACATATACGAGGTCAGGCAGCGTGATGGCGCAAACCATTGGCCATAGCCATTTCTTCAGACCATCCTTGCCTGCCGCCATGCCGCCGAGTATGCCGCCAAGTGTGAGGCCTATGACGCCAATGGTGCCTTGAACGAAACCGTATTCCTGAGGTGAGAGACCGAGACCGCCGTTATGTGCGGCGTCAATGAGAAACAATGCCGACACCTTTGCCAGCAGTCCTTCTGGCATACGGTATAGAAGCATGAAGAGAATGCCGACGATGACTTGCTCCTTATGGAAGAATGTCTTCAGGGTAGCTGTGAAGTCACGTATGATTTCATGCGCTGTTGCCTGTTCGTGATTGCCGTCTTCCTTTGGACGTGGAAGTATATAGCTGTGCCATAGCCACAGTGCTATCACCATTCCCGCTACGCCGTAGAACATTAGGCTCCATGAGAAGGCGATGCTGTTGCGGAAGATGACCTGCAGGTTGCCTGCTATCATCACCAGTATGCCCTGTCCGAAGATGGTGGCAAGGCGATAGAAGGTGCTTCGGATGCCTACGAACCAAGCCTGGTCGTGCTGTGATAGTCCGAGCATGTAGAAGCCGTCGGCAGCGATGTCATGAGTGGCGCTGCTGAACGCCATGAGCCAGAAGAACGCTAACGTGCCCTGTAGCCAGAAAGTGGTAGGGATGGTGAACGCAACGCCAGCAAAGGCGGCACCGATAAGCAGCTGCATGGTGACAATCCACCAGCGCTTTGTCTTGACAATGTCAATGAAGGGTGACCACAGTGGCTTTATCACCCAAGGGAGATAAAGCCATGAGGTATAGAAGGTGATGTCGGCATTCGACAGACCTAACTGCTTGTAGAGTATCAGGGCGATGGTCATCACCGCCACGTATGGGATGCCTTCAGTGAAGTAAAGCGTTGGCACCCATGTCCAAGGATTTCTCATCTATTATTTTATTGTTGTAGAAACGGTAAGGTTCTCTATCTTTATGTCGTGGCTCTTGCCAGTGCGGTAGAGAGGCTCTGCTGTCAGACCACCGAAGGTACAGTTCTTGACGTTGATGTTATAGATCTGTGATGACTCTTCGAGTCCGTTGAGAAGAATGCCGTACTTTGACTTCTTACATGTTACGTTCTCCATATACACGTTGCGAACAGTTGGGATGTGACCGCGTTCTGCTATCTCGTTAGGCTCATATACGAGGTTGATACGCATCACTGCCTCTGCACACTGACCTACACGGATGTTACGCATGAAGATGTTCTCGTTGATACCGCCGCGGCATGTGTTTGTCTTGATACGCAATACGCGGTCAAGGTTTGGAGAGTCCATATCGCAGTCCTCTGCAAAGACGTTCTGCACGCCGCCGCTGATCTCTGAACCGATAACGACACCGCCGTGACCGTCTTCCATAGTACACTTGCGCACGATGATGTTCTTACAAGGTATGTTTGCACGAAGACCATCGCCGTTACGGCCTGACTTAAGGGCGATACAGTCATCGCCAGTGTGGAAGGTACAGTTCTCTATGAGTACGTCCTCGCATGATTCTGGGTCGCAACCGTCACCGTTAGGGCCTTCGTTGTAGATGTAGGCGCCGCGTACTGTCATGTTCTTACAGAAGATTGGGTGTATAACCCAGAATGGTGAGTTGAGAAGGTGTACGTTCTCAATGAGTACGTTCTCGCAGCGTACGAAGTTTACGAGCTGTGGGCGTAAGCCTTTGCCCATACCGAACTTACGTTCTGCTGCTGGCACGTTGTTGTCTGACATCTTGATGAGCTCTGCGCGTGGGCCTTTCTTCGCTGTGCCCTGCCACTCGTCAACGCCATCGTGGAAACCGTGTTCCTTGAGACCTTTCATATACCACCAGTTGCCTTCGTGGATGGTGCCGTCAGCATCCTTTGTGCCATCGGTACCGTTGCCGTTGATGGTGCCTTCACCGGTCAGCGCAATGTTCTTACAGTCGATGGCATAGATGCATGGCTGGTAGTTCCACAGGTCCAAACCCTCCCAACGGGTATATACGAGTGGATACAGTGAACGGTCAAATGCAAAGATAAGCTCGGCGTCTTTCTCTACTACGAGGTTGACGTTTGACTTCAGCGTGATAGGACCGGTCTTGTATTTGCCTGCTGGCACTACAACCCTGCCACCGCCGGCTCTGTTACATGCTATGATTGCTTTATTTATAATCTCCTGATTCTTCTTGGCTGAATAATTTGGCTTCACCGCAGCACGATAAGCCTTTGGAGCAAATACAGGAGCCTTGATGCGAGAGAGAATTTCTGGATAAACGCTGTTCCACTGTTCCTGTGCTGATGCGCTGATAGCAAGGACAAGGAGCGTGAGGAGTGTGAAGAGTTTCTGTTTCATAGTTGTTTGGTTATTTAGTAGTTTGGGTTATTAGTCGTTTGTCGTTTGCGTTATCATACTGTTTGTAGGATAATTTCTGCAAATTTAGTTATTTTTCGTAAAACTACCAAATAAAATCATTCAAAATGTGTTACATTATTTTGTAGTCTTGCGAAAAAAACGTAATTTTGCAAAAACTAAAAGCGGTGACGCAAACACACCTATTATAATATATAAAGGATGAAAAGACTTATAACCCTGCTGAAGGATAAGCAGCGCTTGCATGCAATTCTGTTCGGAGAAGATGAGAAATGGTCAAAGAAGGTGGATGTATTCATCTTCGGGGCTGTCATACTCTGTCTCGTGCTGGAGAGCGTTGAGAGTGTAATACATGTAGAGGAGTATTCTCTGGAGACACTGCTGGCGTTTGATCTTACACCGAAGGGTATAACAAAGACCGTTATCATTGCACTGGAGTATCTGCTTACCGCACTATTCGCTGTGGAATACTGCCTGAGAGCCTATTGTTCTACACCGAAACGCGAATACACCATGAGCTTCTTTGGCGTCATAGACTTTGTTGCTACATGGCCAACGATACTCAGTATCTTCTTCCCGCAACTGAGATACTTTGCCATCTTCCGTACCTTCCGACTCATTCGCATTTTTCGCGTATTCCAACTGTTCACCTTTATCAATGAGGGCTATCTGCTCTTGGAGAGCATAAAGAAGAGTATGACGAAGATACTCGTTTATTTCCTCTTTGTCGTGGTGCTCGTCTGCATACTTGGTATGCTTATGTTCATTGTGGAATCTGATGAGCCAGGCACACAGTTCACAAGCATCCCGGTAAGTATCTATTGGGCTATCGTTACACTCACCACCGTCGGGTATGGCGATATCACACCGATAACAGGCTTAGGTCAGTTCCTTTCTTCAATGGTCATGATACTCGGTTACACCATCATCGCCATTCCTACTGGTATCGTCAGTGCCAACATCATCGACGCAACGAAGAAGAAAGGCCAGAACGGACGTTGCCCACGCTGCAACCAAAAGACAGACCTTCACGCCAACTACTGCAAACATTGCGGCGAGAAACTGTAATTGTGATACGATTACGGCATTATTAAAATATGTTAATGGAAGTTATATGTTTTTAAAATCATATAACTTCCTTATTTTTTGTTTGTTATAAATTAGGTCAATTAAGGAAAAAGTAGTACCTTTGCACCCCGAAAGGCGAATTATGTCCTTATCGCTCGTGACAGGAGCTGTCTAACATATTGATTTCAAACAAAATAATAATAATAATTTAAACAAAACAAAACAATGCCTACAATTCAACAATTGGTAAGAAAAGGCAGAAAGGTACTTGTAGACAAGAGTAAGTCACCTGCTTTGGACTCATGTCCTCAGCGTCGTGGTGTGTGCGTACGTGTGTATACAACTACCCCTAAGAAGCCTAATTCGGCTATGCGTAAGGTAGCCCGTGTTCGTCTGACGAACTCAAAAGAAGTTAACTCATACATCCCAGGTGAGGGACACAACCTGCAGGAGCACTCTATCGTGCTTGTTCGCGGTGGTCGTGTAAAGGACCTTCCAGGTGTACGTTATCACATCGTTCGTGGTACTCTTGATACCGCTGGTGTTGCTAGCCGTACACAGCGTCGTTCTAAGTACGGTGCTAAGCGTCCAAAGGCTAAGAAGTAATAGCCAAACTTGCCATTTACCATTTACTGCGTTTTTAAGTAATATGGTAAATGGTGATTTTAATTCTAGTGCAGAATAAAATAGTACTCAGGGTACATTTTATAATATTGTACATTTCAAACATCATTTTGCTGGAGATTTGTTATTAGTAACGGTTGAGTAAATGCTCTGGAGTGAGCGTTGAAGACAAGGAAACAGACAGCCTCAAGCAGAATTATTTAAAAATTTCAAACAACAAAATGAGAAAAGCAAAACCAAAGAAGCGTGTGGTCCTCCCAGATCCAGTCTTCAATGACGAGAAAGTGTCAAAGTTCGTTAACCATCTTATGTTCGATGGTAAGAAGAACGCATCTTACGAAATCTTCTACGCTGCCCTTGAGACCGTAAAGGCTAAGATGGCAAACGAGGAAAAGTCTGCTCTTGATATCTGGAAGCAGGCTCTCGATAACATCACTCCTCAGGTTGAGGTGAAGAGCCGCCGTATCGGTGGTGCTACTTTCCAGGTACCTATGGAGATCCGTGCTGACCGCAAGGAGTCTATCTCAATGAAGAATATGATCATCTTCGCTCGTAAGCGTGGTGGTAAGGGTATGGCTGACAAGCTCGCTGCTGAGATCATGGATGCATTCAACAATCAGGGCGGCGCTTTCAAGCGTAAGGAGGATATGCACCGTATGGCTGAGGCTAACCGTGCATTTGCACATTTCCGTTTCTAATATAATATAAAGGAGATAAAGAAATGGCAAAGCAGGATCTTCATTTGACCCGTAACATCGGTATTATGGCTCACATTGATGCTGGTAAGACAACCACATCAGAGCGTATTCTTTTCTATACAGGTAAGACCCACAAGATTGGTGAGGTGCACGAAGGTGGCGCTACCATGGACTGGATGGAGCAGGAGCAGGAGCGTGGTATCACTATCACATCTGCTGCTACAACTTGTTTCTGGAAGTATGAGGGAAATCAGTACAAGATCAACCTTATCGATACTCCGGGACACGTTGACTTCACAGCTGAGGTAGAGCGTTCACTCCGCGTACTCGACGGTGCTGTTGCAACATACTGTGCTGTAGGTGGTGTTGAGCCACAGTCTGAGACTGTATGGCGTCAGGCTGACAAGTATAACGTTCCTCGTATCGGCTACGTTAACAAGATGGACCGTTCAGGTGCTAACTTCTTCGACGTAGTTTCGCAGATGAAGGAAGTTCTCGGTGCTAACCCAGTTGCTCTCTGTGTGCCAATCGGTGCTGAGGAGAACTTCAAGGGTCTCGTTGACCTCATCAAGATGAAGGCTATCCTTTGGCACGATGAGACAATGGGCGCTGACTACGACGTAGAGGAAATCCCAGCTGATCTCGTTGACGAGTGCAACGAGTGGCGCGATAAGCTCCTTGAGACAGCTTCTGAGTTTGATGAGGCTCTCATGGAGAAGTACCTCGAGGGTGACGTAGAGAACATCACAGAGGCAGAGATTATCGCTGCTCTCCGTAAGGGTACTCTCGCACTTGAGTGTGTACCAATGCTCTGTGGTTCTTCATTCAAGAACAAGGGTGTACAGACAATGCTTGACTATGTATGTGCTCTTCTTCCTTCTCCATTGGATAACGAAGAGGTTGTTGGTACAGAGCCAGGTGATGAGGGTACAG
>JAGHTW010000040.1 GCA_018065145.1 Candidatus Prevotella equi | reverse complement strand
AGAAGACCAAACTCATAGAGAAGTATCATACCACTGATGCGAGTGTTCACGACTCCAATGTCATCAAACCTCTCATAGAGGATAAAGATAAGGGGCAGGACCTGTATCTTGATGCTGGCTATGAATCAAAGGATGATGTCGTAAGAGAATGTGGGATGAATCCTGTCATCTGTGAGAAAGGGCATCGCAACAATCCCCTGACCGATGAGCAGAAGCAGAACAACCGCACTAAATCCAAGACAAGATGTCTGGTTGAACACATCTTTGGATTCGTTGAAGGAGCAATGAACGGCTCTATTGTCCGCAGCATTGGAATGATGCGAGCCAAGGCTGCCAACGCACTGACCAACCTCGTATATAACATATTCAGATATGTACAGATCAACATTTACCATCCACAGTTTATCACCTGCAAGGGATAACTGTGTCCAAACGTGTCAAATCGTCAAAAACAACATGTCAATGAGTGGATAAACGAACGCAATCGCTAGCCAAAGTCCTCAGCTGAGGGACTGATTCCGAAAGATTGTATCTGACGGAACGGCTTCCACTCGAATTTATGAATTAATAGAACCTACCATTATATAAGAACAAGGTGATGAGAAGTGTAATAATATCAATTATTTTTCTGTTGTTGGCTTCTGTGAAAACTGCAGCTCAGGAATTAGATGAAGTGCGTTGGCAAGTCAATAATCTGATCAGTTCTTTTCCTGGGGTAGTTGGGGTCAGTATGGTCTCAGACCTTGGCGACACTATTCATATCAATGAGAACCATCATTTCCCATTGATGAGTGTAGTAAAGTTTCATCAAGCACTTGCTGTATATAACAAGTGCAAGGAACATGAAATCATGCTTGACAAAAGAATAAGAGTTAGAAGAAGGGACATGATGGAGAAAACCTGGAGTCCCATGCGTGACAAGAACCCAAGGGGTGGGAATTATACAATTGAAGAGTTACTTAAGCTTTCTCTTGTTGAGAGTGATAATAATGCATGCAATATACTCTCCGATAAGTTCGTCACCATGAAGGAAGTAAACGATTTCGTTCATTCTGTGGGCATTATGGATTGTTGTATATCTGTAAGCGAGAGACATATGGCAACAGAAACTAATGCTTGTTATGGCAACTGGAGCACTACCAAGACTGCAACAGAATTGCTGGAATGGTTTCTCGACAATCAAGCATCATACAAGTTCGTTTGGGACACTATGAAAGGTTGTAAGACCGGTACGAATAGACTACCACGCTATCTTGAAGACGTAATAATAGTTCACAAAACTGGTACCGGTCCCACACTTCCAGATGGCAAAATCATGGCAGTCAATGATGCGGCGTGCATCATTCTGCCTAACAATCATCACTACAACATTGCTGTATTTATTGAGAATGCTGCATGTGATTTGGAGAAATGCGAGGACTTAATAGCAAATATCTCACGACTTTGTTTTAACCATATGATAAAACATTAAAGAATATGCAAACAGATAGAATCCTTCTTCGCCATTGGCAGGAATCTGATGCCGAGGCACTTTACAAATATGCAAGTGATCCTGTTGTAGGAGAACGTGCAGGATGGTCACTACATAAGAGTGTAGAGGAAAGCCTGGAAATTATCAGAACGGTATTCAAGAACCCCACGACTTGGGCTATCGTATTGAAAGAAACCAATGAGGCTATAGGCGCAATGGGCTACATGCCAAATTGCCCATTGAATCTTCCTGCTCGTGAAGGCGAACCTCTTGTTGGTTATTGGGTAGGCAAGCCTTATTGGAATCAGGGCATCTGCACCGAAGCCTTGCAGCTAATGCTCGAATATATCCGTAAAGAAACCAATTACATATCTCTTATCAGCAGTCACTTCATTGACAATCCAGCATCGGGGCGCGTCATGGAGAAATGCGGCTTCGCTCCCACAGGAGATACTGCTATTGACAAAAATCTTCATTCTGGAGAAAAGCGAGAGATGAGGGTGTTGAGGTTGGAAATAGTGCCTTGCACACTCCGCTCCTTCATCTATGAAGATGCAGCAACAATACTTACTTGGTGCAAGGACAAACGCGCATTCCGATTGTGGAGTGCCGATAGATACAAAGACTATCCTGCAACTCCCGACGAGATGCTTCATCTTTATAAGTCTAGTAAGATGTTTCCTCTAACGATGGTGGAAGGAGAAAAGATTGTTGGACATATTATGCTACGTTATCCTTCAGCAGACAAGGATATCATCCGTTTTGGTTTCGTCATCGTAGATGATACCTTGCGAGGTAAGGGGTATGGCAGAAAACTATTGAAGCTTGCGATTAACTATGCAAGAAACATTCTTCACGCAAAGCGAATCACCCTTGGAGTGTTCTGCGACAATCGCCCTGCCTTGGAGTGTTATAAGTCCGTAGGCTTTACAATCATTGGCAACGATTCATACATGATTGATGGTGAAGAATGGAAAGAATACGAAATGGAATTAATTGAACCGCGGTGATAGTCAATAATGTGAAAACTATCCGAAACCTTAACCGACACATCGTCGGAGCAGGTTTCGGTTTTTTGTTTAGAGTGCTCTTTTGTGTAACCCATATTTGTATAGATTACTTACCAACTATTTCAATAATTGGCTCAAACGCATGCTTTACAGCATTGCGCTTGTAAGAGTCATGAGGGAAGAGAGTGCTGTAACATTTCACGGTGAGACACTGCTTGATACGTGCGGTGACAGTACCGTACTTTTCAAGCATCTTCTTGGCGATGTCACGAGCCTTCTGAATTTCCTCACGTCGCTCCTCAATGGCATTGATGCAGTTCGGAACGAAGAACATCTTTGCCTTGCTAATCTTGATGAACATCTCGGAGAAGAGGACTGTTGCATCAAGATTGTCGAAGTCATAGCGCGTTGGTACCACAGCGATGTCCGCAGCCTCATAGATGTGCTGAAGGCAAGCATCCTGAATGTTGCCAGGACAATCAATAAGCACAACGGCAGGAACATTCTTCAACTGAGCCATGTTAGCCTTGACAGCTTCTGCATCGGCAGTGCTGAACGGCATCAACTGGTAAGGTGGCTGTGCATCAGGATGCTCTGCCAACTCACGCTGACGATGACGAACGAGGGTCTGTTGGATGTCTGCATCATAAACGATTACTGGGATGCCCTGATCAATCAGGTGCATGGCGAGGTTGGCGCAGACACAGCTTTTCCCAGACCCGCCCTTAAGCCCGGCACAAACAATAATAAAATTCTTCATAAAAGAAAGGTTTTAAAAGGTTGATAAATAAAGTTTACTAACACTATCTGTGTGATTGTTTCATTCGTTCAAACTCTGCTTGATGACGATGACGCTTATCCCATTCCTGCTTGAGGTACTTCTCAAAAGAGATTGAGTCGTATTCTTCACGAAGACGTTTGTTATCCTCATGACGAATGAGCTCCCTCACATTCTCGATGGTAGTGAGATAATCACGGTCATTAACAAGGAAGGGACGAAGAGTCTGATACTCATGAAACTCATTGTCGAATGAAGCCTTGTAAGCAGACATTGAGACATACATCACTATGCCGAAGATAATGCCCAGAGTACCGAAGCCAAAGGCAACGGCATGTTTCAACTTGTCCGATACATAGCCAGCATAGAACTTGACAAAGATACGCTTCAACTTACGGAAGAAACTGTTTCTCTTCTTTCGCTTAGCGTCCTTTAGGTCACGCTCATGCAGATATTCCTTGACAGACTTGTTCATCTGAGTCATGGCAACAGCTTCAGTCTCTGCCTTCTGCTTTTTGCGAATATCGTCTTCCCTTGACTCCCATCGGAGAGCCAGTTCGTCCATGAGGACATCGCTATTCTTGATGTGAACGCTCTTGTCAACCGTAGCAGGAATCACCTCTGGTTTCAATGGCTTCGGCATCAAGTTGCATATTTGTTTGGCAAGATCAGCCTTGTCCTCTTGACTGAAGCTGACAGGCTGAGCCTTCTTCTCTACACGTACAATGGTTCCGTCATCTTCGTTTATGGTATAGCCATAGACGGATGCAACTATAGAAAGAGCCTGCATGACAACATTGTGACGCTCACGGTTCTTGGTTCCTTGCGCCTGAACTATCGTTGTGAGTTGAGAGACCAGAGTCTCAACTGGAATCTGTTCTGTTTCTTTTTTCTTTGTCATAACTTATCGTCTTAAAGAGTATTTATGTTGTTTTGGTTTTCTCTTAGCTCCTGCCACTATACCTTTCAGTATGCCCATATTGAAACGGAAGCGGAACTTCCATCGTTCATCTTCATCATCCTTCTTTCCCCATCCTGACGACTGCGAAGAACCACCACCGCAAAGAGACAACTGAGGCTGGTAGTTGTCGAGAATGATGAACAAGAGCAACTGTAGAGGAACAAAGTCCGAATTGCCATCCTTTGAGGGGATAATATCGCCATCAGTAATGCGGTCATCGTAGAAAGCATTTCCCAAAGACAACCTTACATCAGGCAATTTCAACTCTGGCACTCCGTTAGGGAAGAAATCCACGAAAGGCTTGTATAGATTCTTCATAACAGAAGAACGCTTGTCATAAGGCAACGCTTCGATGTATTCCTCCCAATTATCTTCGTAGTAATCATGAACGTTCTCATGAAC
>JAGHTW010000209.1 GCA_018065145.1 Candidatus Prevotella equi | reverse complement strand
AAACGCTTACCACCAGATTCCTTGTTCTCTTCGTTACTCTCCAAGTAACCGATGATTGCCTTGCCCTCCAGAAGACGCTGCTTCTGCTGTTCGTTGAAAAGGTTAAGGTCGTACTCATCGAGCTTTGGATAGAAGAGTACATCGACACCACCTTCAGGAGTGCGTTCAAGACTGAATCGTGTTCGGGCGGTTTCTGTCTCGCCATCCTCGGTAGTAATAATAATAGGTAATACGGGCGAGAGGCGACCGTTGTAAATGTTCTGAAGGACATCAACAGGAAGATCTTCAATCATCTCCTGAGTGAGTCCGAAACGTTCGAGAGTACCGTATGGAATCTCGCTTTCTTCAAAATGATTAATCATACTATTTGTGTTCAAAATTATACTTTCGCCCAATATGGACATTTTTCCGCTGCAAATTTAGGGTATGTTTTTCTATTGATAGATAATTAGCATATCTACAAGCCTTTGATTTAAGAAGGTTTAATTTTATAGTATGATTTTGGCGCAATAATCATACTATAAACAAAAATAAAGTTAGAGTTTGATTATTGGTCAAGGTGTTTTCCTTTTTGTGTCAGAGATAAATCATACCTTTGCGGCATGAAAACGACTAAAATCTTTCTTTCCATTGCCTGTACCTTCCTTCTGAACGTCACCGCATTCGCCCAGTTCAATACTATAGGTACATACGATCACAAACGTATAAAAACAGAAAATCAGTCAAAGCCTGTAGAGACTCCGACGGATAGTATTTTAGTGACAGACTCAATCTCTTCGTTTGATAAGACTGACATATTAGGGAATAACAATACCTCGCAAACCCTTTCTGCTGCTACAAGTTTCGATTATTCTCTTGTGTCCCTCCCTTTGAAGAACATTCATATAGGTTCTGGCTTCGGTATGAGAATGCATCCTATCTATCACAAGAGGATGATGCATAACGGTATTGACCTCTCGGCTCGATACGAAAGCGTCTATTCAATGTTTCCTGGTACTGTGATTAAAGTTGGGCAAGATAACAGGTCAGGCAAGTTCGTAACAGTTAAAACTGGCGATTATACCATCAGTTACTGTCATCTATCTCAGCAGTATGTCAAAGTGAATGATTTTGTGAATGCAGGAACCATTATAGCATGTTCGGGAAATACAGGTGCTTCGACTGGTCCACACCTTCATTTGACAACAAAAAAGGATGGCAAGGCATTTAACCCAATCATCCTTCTAAATTATATCAAAGAATCTTGCAACGACTTGTAATTACCACAATGCCAATCTTTCGAGGTAATTTGCCATCCATTCATTTCTGAATTATAGTACAAATCGCAACATCCCTGCTCCAATTCAGCAAAATAGCCGATAATATTTATTAAAAACACGGAATAATTTGTGTTTTTTGAAACTTTATCAAATTATTTTGTTATCTTTGCACACATATTTATGTTAATTCGTTACAATGGAACAAAAGTTAAATCGAATAAAAGTGATGCTCGTCGAGAAAGGCAAGACTTCAAAATGGCTATCTGAACAGGTTGGAAAAGATCCTGCTACAGTCAGCAAATGGTGCACCAATGGAGCACAGCCAACACTTGCCACAATGATGAAAATCGCTCAACTTCTGGAATGCAATCTTGATGACCTTGTGCGGTTTGAAGCACTTGCTTCTAATGAAGAATAAACGATTTCCATGCTACGCTTTAAGAACATAAACTTCTTTGTAAATAACCATAATCGAATGGGCAAGCATAGTAAAAACTGAATATTTTGAATTATGACAATAGAAGAACTTAACGATATTCTGGCCATTGACGAAAGTTATCGCATAGAGCGCACCATCTCAACAGGTAACATGGATAAGTTTCAAGAAGCTATCTGTGCTTTTGCGAATGATCTTCCAGGAAAACGCCAAAAGGGTTATCTTTTGATTGGTGTATACGACGATGGTCGTATAAGCGGATTGAAGGTTGACGATGCGTTGATGAAGAAGATAAGCGGCATACGATCTGACGGCAACATTCTGCCTTTGCCTGTGATGAATACTGAGAAGGTGGAAACACCTGAAGGTGACGTACTGGTAGTGGAGGTAACACCTTCGCTTATTCCTCCTGTGCGCTACAGAGGGCGCACATTCATTCGTATCGGTCCTCGTAGGGACATCGCAACTGAGGCTGAAGAACGAATCCTGTTTGAACGTAGAGCAGCTTTCATGGCTACATTCGATGCTACTCCATGTTTTGCCGCAAAAATTGAAGACTTGGATTTAGATGTATTCCGTAATAAGTTCTTACCTAAAGCAGTAAGTCAAGACATACTTGAATCTGAAACACGTCCAGTAGAGGAACAACTGGCAGCACTTGGTATGTTTGATCTTGCAAATAATTGTCCTACATTTGCTGGTATAATGCTTTTCGGTCGTAATCCTCGTCGCTTCATGCCTGGAGCATACGTGCAGTATGTCTGCTTTGACGGAACCGACAAGACTTCGAATGTGGTAAACGAACGTGAGTTTAGTGAAAACTACTGTGAGTTACTGCCTAAACTGGAGTCATTGCTTGAAATGTCCGTCATTAAGCAGTACCCAGTACCTGCTTCAATGTTGCGTGAAGACATGGTTAAGAACTATCCATACTGGGCTATACGAGAGTTGCTTATGAATGGTTGCATGCACAGAGACCTGCAGAGTAATACTCCTCTTCGATTCTATGAGTTCAGCAATCATCTGGAGATAACCAATGCAGGCGGACTTTATGGTAATGCACGTCCAGAGAATTTCCCAATGATTAACGACTACCGCAATCCTATCATCGCAGGAGCCATGAAGTCGTTAGGCTACGTTAATAAGTATAATCGTGGCATAGGTCAGGTACAAAAAGAGCTGAGCGAAAACGGAAACCCAAAGGCTGAGTTCGATGTAAATCTGCTTACTGCATTCGCTGTAGAGGTCAAAAAATGCTCAGTACAGAATATGACTGGGCACAAGTCAGAGGGCACAAGTCAAAACTCAAAAGGGCACAAGTCAACAACTGATGAATACAGACCTTTTGGAAAGAATGTTATGACTCTACAAGAACGAATAGTTGATTTCTGTTCTGAGCCAAAGAGTATGGCTGATATAGCTGATTTCTTGGGAGTTAAGGACAAACGAAAAGCAAGGGAGAGATATGTGGATCCTCAGCTTGGAATCACACTTGAACGTACCATTCCTGACAAACCTACAAGCCGATTACAGAAGTATATAGCTATCAAAAAGGGCACAAGTCATACTTAAAATAGGCACAAGTCAAAATATGACAGCCACAAGTTAAAATTTGTTGAAGTGCCGGCAGCACTATAAACACGGCGGCAAACATTTATGAAAACAAAAGCAACTTATCTTGATCCGAAAAGGGTCTTGGTGGAAACAGCACGAGGTGACAAGTTCATTATCGGTTTCCATTCTGAGATGAACTACCAATGGGAACAACAGGTTAATGTTCCTTTTACTGATTTCTTGGCTTCACTCTTCGACAAGTATTACAAGGGTGATGAAAATGTAATCATGGGCGAGATTACTCGTCAGCTCATGATCAATCGTTTTGAATCAGTTTTCTCATTCCAACGTGATCCCATCCAGAATCGCGTTATCATGGGTGATAGAATCCGTGAGTTGCGCGAACAGAAAGGAATGGACATCATGACACTTGCCTTCAAGTCTAACATCCAACCCAATACACTCAAACGTATTGAAGCTGGCAAGTTTTCGGCTGACCTTGACATTCTAACTCAGATTGCACAAGGTATGGGAATGAAGATTGACTTTGTTGAACTCAAAAACGAAGAAAGCCATGAAAGCATATCTGACGTACGCTCTTAATCAGGAGGGTAAGTTGGTGCATGTAGAAGATGTACCCAATGGTAACGATTGTGGATGTATTTGCCCTGCATGTAAGAAGCCGCTGCAAGCAAAGAATGCAGGTCTGATAAGAGAACACCACTTTGCTCATCAGCCTGGTGTTGATTGTCCAACGGCATTAGAAACAGCTTTGCATCTTCTTGCTAAAGAAAAGATTCAGAAGGCTTTCTATGAGCAAGACGTTTTCAATATGGAATTTGAATATCGTTCGTATTGCACTAATGCTCAGTCATGCCAATACTGTAGATATGATGATTGCGAGACATCTGAACGAAAGAGATTCAATCTGAAACAATTCTATGACTCATGCGAGCAAGAGATTCCTTATGACGAAATAAGAAGACGTTCTGATTTGAAAATCTGGTCTTCTGCACATCCAGAAATTGCCCCAATTTATATTGAGATCTTTGTGACTCATCAGAGTGAAGCAGAAAAGCTTCATAGCGGTAGTAAGATTATCGAGGTTAAGATTGAGGATGAGAGCGATATTGACGAGATAATTCAGAAAGGTTTCATAGAAGGCAAACGTGTCACTTCCTATCACAGAGAGAATGTAGTTGCCTCCAAAACGTCCTTTTATGGCTTCAAGACAGAAGATTACAAAAACACTTCCATCAACCAAGAAATTGCTTTTTCTCGTTACATACTTTATCAGTCAGGAAAGTGTCAGTGCTACCAAGATGCATGTCTATGTAAAGAGCTAAAGAGAGAGCGCAGAAATGCCCTGTGTGAGATTTGCTTTCATACAGACGTTGCTTTTGGCATTCATGAACTTGCCAAATGGATGGGTTACAAAAGGTTTGGTATCAAGAACTGCCTCCTCTGTAAAAATTATGTGGATAGTTATGACGGAATGGGTAAACTGTGCCGATTATACAAGTATCTTGGAATCAACAGATATGAGTCGCATGACACGGCAAGGGCAAAGACGTGTCAGTCATTTACTCTTGACGAACAAGAAATGAATGAATATTTGAAAGATGAGATAAAAACACCATATACAGAATTGTGAAACATGCAGGAGTTAGAGGCTAACGATGAAAGCCATTACTAACCTGTTGCTCATGGGTTAGCAAAGTATCACTCATTGCATATGACAGGACAACACCACCGCCAAGGGCTTTAACAGCTGCTTTGGCGGTGGTTCCTGTATCTACGACATTGTCTATGAGATATGGGGTTCGTCCTGTGGGGATATTAGCAACACGGCGATAACCTAACTGTTCTTCTGTCAAAGACCTCCCTTTGTACTTTACCTCATACTGTGACTCTCGGTCGTTGCCACGAAGGGCATCGAGAATAGGCAGATGGGTGTAGGAGGCTATGTCTCGGCAAAGCTTCAAGGTTTGATCTGGCGTTCCGTGTCGCCCAGGAATGGGCACAAGCACAGCATTCTTGGGAAGAAGCTTTGACATCTGACGTGCTGCATAGTCAAAGGCATCGGTATCGCCTTCTTTCAGTTTATGTGCAACCCATTGGTTGATTCCATCATAGTAGTGTCCTGTAGATAGGAATGTAATCCCATCAACTTCGGTTCTGATTGGTTCGTTTTCCATTATGGTACATATAAAAGTGCAAGTTCTGCGTAGCGTCTTCGCTCGATAGAAGGAATTTTCTTTCCTTTCCAGTGGCAGAACTGCACATAGTCATCCTTGAAATCACGTATGCCTGACTCAATTTTAGTGAGCAGGTTGCTTTTCGGCCATTTGCCTTTACAACCAAGGACTTTGTAAGGTCCTACGTTGTAGGCAAGAGCAGCAAGCAAAAGTGAATCCTTACCATATTGGCTGAACATAGCACAGAGAGACTGTAGGTCTTTTCTGAGCAATGCATCAGCTTCTCGAAGAGACATATTCGATGAATAAGTCTCGCCTGGTCTTAGTTT
>JAGHTW010000032.1 GCA_018065145.1 Candidatus Prevotella equi | reverse complement strand
AGCGGTGATGATGATGCTCATGCTCATGTGAAGTTCAATATCGGCAACGATGTCATTGTCAACAGAGTATTTATGGGTAGTAACGGTGAGTCGCTGAAGTACGATGCCAACGGTACGAGCAACTACCTCGTTAATTTCGAGAAACTGAATGGACTGAACCTTGCAACAGACCTTACTGATTTGGATTGGTCTGTGCTTAATGCTGGCAATGTATCCAATGCAGACAAGGAACTGCTGAGTATGAGTTCAGAGCTCCGCGACAAGCTCTACCCTAACCTTCTCTCTGTATATATGCGTGCCGTGGATATGAAGGCAATGCCTCAAGGCTTCGATATGGCAGATAAGACCTTCACTAACACTTGGATTGGTACATTCTGTATGGGAGGTAATGCAGGTTCGATGATGGTTGATAAGCCTGTGGATATTGTCTTCCCTCAGTCGCTGAACTTCTTCGGACGTATCATCGGTGGCTCAATGGATGCATCGTTCCAGTATAAGGGTAAATGGCATCGTGGTGGCTTCCGTATGCCGTTGGCAAGCGATGCAAAGCTAAAGGATGACAATGACGTCTTGCAGCCTACTAAGACAAAGCTTCGTATGAAGATTCGTGGTGACTGGTATTCACGCCGTATGGTGATGGAGGAGCAATATAAAGAAGAAGGCACTTACGCACCAAAGGGTGATTACCTTGTTCTTGACAAGACAAATGATGGCATTAACTGGGATAAGGACGGCAAGGCATGGCATGATGGCTGTAACGTTTATGGCGGCTGCTATCAGTCGGGCGATATGGTTGGTGATGTTGAGATATACATCGAGTCGGATATGTTGGCGTATTCAAGATACCTTCATGGTCTGGATGGCGTGACAATCGATGACTATAAGGAGCCTTCTCTTGACGAATCAAACGAACTCAAACTCCCTGTAGCTAACGTCTATGGTGCAGGTTATGGTCCTGAGTCACGCAGTTTCGGTGATGCATACATCTATATGAAGGACATTCCGAATGTAGAGGGTTGGATTCACCCATCCGTAAACAACATCTTTGGTGGTGGACGTAACGGTATGCTCGTGGGTAACTCAGTAATTCATGTTCACGACGGACTGGTATATAAGGATGTTGTAGGTGGTAGTTTCGCTGCTCCTATGTATGGTTCGGCACAGGTAACGGTGGGTTATCCTAAGTTTTATGTCTGCAAGAAGTCGGGTGAATACTTCATCGACCGTGCAGATAAGTGGAATGAAGATTACAAGACCAAGGGTAATGGCAAGACAGAGTCTGTCATCAAGAAGAGCATAAAATACTTTGAAGGAACTTACGTGCCTTGTAATGTTTATGACCAGATAACGGATGTGATTGTTTATGACCATGATGTTGCTGGAGCGAAGACATCAATAAAAGACCTTTTGACAACCAATAGGGAAAATAATAGCGAATACTTCGACTTCCACGACGAAGGCGCTAATCCGTCTGATACAAAGATATTCCCTAAAGGCGGTTGGGAGAGCGTAGAGATTCGTGTTCGTGGTGGTGTCTATGGTGGTGGATTCTCATTGAGTAATTCTACCGCTGCCATTGCTGGTTCTTACACTACACTGGCAAGTACTGACGAATATAACCATGGCGTTGACAGCCGTGGTAACTCAAGCGTTGGTTATGGTGGTAACTCAAGTATCATCATATCAGACTTAGGTAGCGGAAAAGACCATATCAAGATTTCTTCTGAGACGACAGTGAAGGATGAGCACGGCAATGTAGTTGGTGAATACACAGGCCTGGGCGGTATCTATGGTGACGGTCGTCTGGTGTTCTGCGAAGGTTTCCGAGCAGCAGAGCTTAACGGCTATGGCTATGCCGGAACCACTCCGTCCAATCCTTTGATGCTCAACACTCTCCAGCGTCTTGATCTCCTTACGGTTAACGACTGCTGCTTTAAGCTCTACGGTGATGAGGACTTTGCTACCGACGAGATTAACAAGCGTAAGTACTCTCTCGCCCGTATCGGTGAGTTGCGCATGAACTCCACTATTGATGCAACTGGCACTTATGCTACAGACTGGACAAAAGCACAATCACGCAACTATATCGGCTTCTATAACACCATCCACTACATTGGTGCTATCGTGACAAACGATAATTTCCATAACGATAATTTCCATGATGCGACGGGTGTTGTAGATAATGCTAATACCTACCGTAGCAAAAAGCAGTGGTACATTGATCAGTATCATGGCAAGACTGACGAAGAAAGCATCAACGCCTTTAAGCAGCGCAACTACGCTACTGCCCGCAACATGATAGGCATTAATAGTGGTTTTAGTCTGCATGTGGAGAATCTGTACTATGAAGGTGATGAGCACAAAACATATAACGGTCCTATCGTTGGCGTGGCAGAGGTGAAGCTTCTCAATGTGCAGCCAGGCGAAGGTGGCGGTTATGTGTATGCAGATAATGTCCATGCGGATATCTACGAGTCAGGACATACTACTTCAGACGCTACATTCATGAACGAATCAGGAAACTTCGTCTTTGAGGGTGTCATTCGTCCTGGTGAAGATGCAAAGCAGTATATTGTTGACGACTGTCTGCCAAAGGGCTTTGA
>JAGHTW010000082.1 GCA_018065145.1 Candidatus Prevotella equi | reverse complement strand
CTTATATGATACTTTTGTATAATCTTCTCTGCCGGAAGACCACTTTCTAGGTACTCACGGACGATTAAAATGCGATCATCATCCGTAAAAACATACCCCTTTAATTCTACCTCGCGTGTCTCGTACCAACCGGTAGCTTCATTGAACACACGTTCTGTCCTTGTCTTGTGCTTCATTGTCACTTCTTTCTTTGCTCCCAAAGTGACAACTTTTTCTAGTATAAGTCATGTGCGAATATTGACACTTTTGGATATAAAAAGTTTGCGAATATTGACACTATCACACATAAAAAGTTTGCGAATATTGACATTTTGTTCCCAAATACTTGTATATTAAATGATTTGTTTGTACCAGGATTTTGCGCTGTCTTTGTCATAATGCACATAACGCATGCGCGCATAATTTCCCACAAAGTTAAGAAAAATTTAGGGAATTGGTTAGACTACGGGAAAGTTTTAAGATATCTTAACAAAGACTAATGCTATAAAGAGGAAATAACGTACTAAAAAATGTGTACGATATTATTTGTTCTTCCTGTAAAAATTTCGGTCTAACTTTCCGTTCTGGTTTCGTTTTATCTCTTCCACTGCTTCGTAAAGCATAGGAACCTTGTAACGCTCGAGATGTTCGTTTATATGTCTTGCAAGTGCCTTCTTATCAAGCATTTCGCCTTCATCAAGTTGCACCAAGAGGCATGTTGCATTACCTAATATCTTATGTTCCTTTGCTATCAGTATGCAGTCTTTTACCGAAGGGAAACTCATGGCGATGTCTTCCACTTCCGCAGGAGAAATTTTATAGCCACCGACGTTTATCACATCGTCATCCCTTCCAAGGATATGCAACATTCCTTCCTCATCAATAAAACCGTTGTCGTTGGTGAAGAGGGTATTGTCATGCAGCACGGTAGCCGTCAGCGCCTCTGCATTCTCATATCCCGACATGAGTGTCTTTCCTTTGCATGCAATCTTTCCCTCATCGGTAATGAACACCTGCGAGTTCTTCAACGGCAAGCCGAGGCATCCTGCCGTGCATCTGCCGTCGTTGTAGTTGTATGTGGTGCAGATGCCCGTCTCGGTAGAGGCGTAGGTGTTGTATAGTCTTGAGTGAGGCAACAATTGACACAGTTTAAGCATATCGCCATGCGCCATCGGTGCCGCGCCCGTCTCTATGAAGTCTATGCGGTCAGCATAGTCTTTCAGCAGCTCTCCCGAGAACTGCATCAGTATGCGTATATTTGCGGGAACAAGGAAGGTGGCGAACTTAGTGCCGGCAGGTAGGTTGTATCTGTCAAGCGGCATGTCAAGAGCCTGGAAGAAGGCATCGATATTCTTCATTCCCTCTTTGAGGATATACAGCGTGCCACCCTGCATGAGCGTAGGGAATATCTTGGACCAGCAACCCAGATGCGTCATTGAACCCGCGATGATAAAGACAAGATCGTGAGAGAAGAGCTGTCCCGCTATGAGGTTCTCGGTATTTGCCAACACAGCCCGTTGGCTTATGATGACGCCTTTTGACTGTCCTGTTGTTCCTGTGGTGTATAGCACAAAGTCCTTGTCCCATGCCTCTCCGAGAAGAGGTATAGGCAGTGGTTCAGTCTTCTGCATCTTGTCGTAAAGCTGCGCATAGGTCAGCGTGGTATCATCGGTGATGATTGCCACCTTGTCAGCCCATCGTGATGCAGAGTCGCGCACCATTTCAAGGATTGTTCCTGGATGGTACATTACTTGTTAAGTTTTGATTCCACCATCTTGACGATGTTGTCAAGTGACTTAAAATTCTTTGGTGTTACATCAGTGAAGACCAAGTCTATGTTGTATTCCTCAGACAGGAGCATCATGATGTTAGTTATCTCCAATGAACTGAGTTCAGCGAAGAGGAAATCAGAGTCGAGATCTACCAAAGGAAGAGCATCCTCGAGTATTGTTCTTATTCTTTCTTTCATAAGTAAGTAAATGGTCAAAGTTTTCTATTATCTTGAAGAGCAATGGCGGTATCATCCATGACATAAAGACGACGCACGACATGCCGATGATTGTTATCTCTGCCAGAGAGTACAGTGCCGGATGCTTTGCAAATATCAGTGTTCCTATGCCTATGAACATGATGACGGCAGAGAGCAAGATACCCTGTTTGTATGACGTCAGGATACTCTTTCCATGCTTGCGTTCGTAGATGCATCCTTCGGTGATGAAGATGGTGTAGTCATCACCCTGTCCGAAGATGAATGTTGCCAGTATGATGTTAATGATATTGAACTTGATGCCCAGCAACGCCATGATGCCTAATATCCATATCCAGCTTATAGCCATAGGGATAAAGGAGATGACGGCATACTTGAAGTTGCGGAACGATGCCCAGAGGAAGAAGAACACGATAAACGAACATGCGAAGCCTATGTAGTTAAAGTTATCCGACAGTGTGTTTACCAATGCGCTGTTCATGCTCTCTACGTAGAAGCTGCCCGGATATCGTTCGTGCGCCTTCTCTATCTCGTCCTTATCCACCTGCAGCTTATCCACGATGGTGTATATGCCCGTCTCCTTATTATGACATATATTCATAGCAAAGACGGTAGAGGTGAGCGGAGCGAAATATTCGAAATCCCTTGGCGCGTACGTTCCACCTATTATATCATGGAAGTCACTGAAGGCATCAGTGGCGAACCCTGCAGCCGCACCTTTCTCTGCAAGCATAGCGGTAAGACTTTCCTTGTGACGTGCAAGGAAGTTATCCCACAGTTGCAGTCTCTTTGCCTGTTCTTTCTTCGATGCGAGGAAATGCGTCGTCATGTCAAGGCCCTTGGCATGTGCCGAATCAAGTGCGGCATCAATAGTAGATGCTGACGAGGTGACATAGAGTGTTGTCTTTGTCGCGGTAGTGTCTTTATCGGTGAGCCGTTGGAAATAATCCATATCAGTTCGTTGCTCTTCCGTCATGTAGTTTATGTTTGACATGTTGGTATCAAACTCCACATCAAAACTAAACCACGCGAAGACGAGCGTCAACACTGCTACGGCGGCAACGAGCCAGTGCTTGTTGTCCAGCTGTACTGCGGCTATACGTGTGAGGATTCCCTGTTCCTTCTTGGCAACAGGCTTAACGCTATGTGGCAGATAGATGAGGACATAGGCGATAGTGCCTACGAGCAATAGCGAAGCGAAGGTGCCGAGGTCCCGCAGCGCAGTGGCGTCCAACGGAACCAGCGCAAGGAATGCTCCCACTGTCGTTATGTTTCCCACGAGAAGTGGCAGGGAGATATCCTTCAGTGCCTTTCTCATATCCGGTTCGTGTTCCAGATGTGCCACAAGGTGAAGCGGATAGTTGACGGCAATACCCAATATCACGCTTGATATGCCTATGACGATTATCGACACGCTATCGTGGAAGAGACTCATACCGCCTAAGGCGAAGAGCCATCCCCACCCTATTGACAGTGCCATCATGAGGATGTTCTTGAAGGAACGGAAGGAGAAGAACAGGAAGGCTAAGATAAGCACGATGGATAGCGTGACGGCAATCAAAGAGTCCTGTTTTATCTGCTTCGCATTGCCTACGGCTATCTGCGGTCCTCCTATGACGTGTGCCTTGATGTCGGGGTACTGTTGTTGCATGTCTGCAATACAGTCCTCTATGAGTGTCAGCAACTGCGCATTCTTATCCGTCTCAGAATTGCCGAACGGCGATGGCAGCGTGACAATGGCACGTGACATATCGGTAGTGAAGACATAGCCGTCGTATATCTCAAACTGTGAGTTCTGTTGTTGTTCGCTCAGTCGGTTTACGACAGGCGTAAAGAGATTCAGCGGGTCTCTGCCAATGTTCTGCGATAGCATGCCACCGGAAGGGAACAGCAGCATGTTCTTGTCCTCTGCCAACTGTCTCTCTATGTATTGCGGCACGGCAAGCAACGAGTCCATGCGTGCGTAGTCCTTTTCTGTAAGGAAGTAAGGGATATTGCCGTAAACGAACTCCTGAACAGCCGATATACTCTCCATATCAAACTGCACCGTCATATCCTTTGTCCACCCCGCGCTATCCTTCTCTGCTACCTTCTCTGCGAAGAGCCCTACTGCCTCTGTCACCCTATCGGCATCGTCAATATCATTGGCGAAGAGTATAACCAACTGATTGGCGCCTGAGATATCCTGGAAAATCTCAAGTGACCGCCGTTCCTCGGTGCCTAAAGGCAAGAAGTCGGATATGTCTTCCTTATATGACATCTGCAATACCAACACAACGAGGACAGCGGTGATACCTACTAAGGATCCCCACAGTAACGCTGCGTGAGAGGTCATATAATTGTAGAGTTTTAATATCATGGGTAGGGGGAAGAGCGTTGCAGCAGTGCTGCAACGAACACAACAAATTAAAATTAAAAATTGAAAATTGAAAATTGAAAATTGTGCATTATGAATTATGAATTATGCATTATGAATTGTGCATTACGCGCTGCTTTAGCCAGTTTAGGAATTCATTTTTCCATTGTCTGCATTCTTCTGTTCCGTGTGTGTCTGAGGCGCCGAAGCCATGACCGCCGGTGTTGTACTGCAGATAGATGTGTGGTATATTCTTCCTTGTCAATGCGGAATCAAGCAGCATGGAGTTCTGATACTTCACTATCGGATCGTCCTTGCAGTTTACGAGGAAGACAGGCGGGCAGTCGTCCTGTACGTGCCTTTCCACCGACAGTGAGTCGCGCATCACCTTCTTTCTCTTTCCGTATTCTCCCAGCAAGGCTCTGCGCGAGCGCTTATGCACCACCTTCTCGGATAATGTCACAACAGGATATATCGGTGCGACAAAGTCCGGGCGCAATGACTCCGCATGGTTTATTCCCAGCGGCTTGAGGAAATCGGTATTGTAGTATGTTCCCAACGACATAACCAGATGTCCTCCGGCAGAGAAACCCATAGCGCCAACCTTATGCTTGTCGATGTTGTATTCATCGGCTTTGCTCCTGATATATTGCAGTGCACGCTGACAGTCCTGTATCATCTGCGGATGCTGGTGTCCCTTATATATATAGCGGGTACGCCATAGAAAGTCAAAGACGCCCTGTACCCTATATTTCAGTACGAAGGCGGCAATACCATTATCCCTCAGCCATTTCGCCACCGTCACGCCCTCCACGTCATAGTCGTGCCAGCAGTAACTACCACCGGGACATACTATCACAGCCGGTGTAGCATGCGTTGCATTCTCTGGCAGGAATATCTCTATTGTCACATTCTTTGCTTTCACCTTTGTGCCTTCCCAGATGCTTACCTTTGGTTCGGCAAACATGATGACAGAGACAAAAAGCAGCAAGATGGTTAAATAATATGATTTACGCATTACAAAAAGTTTTTTTACTCTCTACAGGATTAGCATATATTCCCAAGAATATCTCATATAACTTCTCCACATTACAGTCCTCAGAGTAACGGTCCAATTTCTTCATGTGCTTTACGAAGGCATCTTTCTGTTCCTGCGAATACATTGATGCATATTTTGTATTGCCATACAATATGTCATGGGCGATATAATTATTCGGGAACAGTTTATAAGCAGAACAGATGCGCTTGTCCATTATGTTTGCGACATTCTTGTTGAACTCATTAGATGTCATGTCCGACAGTTCTTCCAGTTCTTCGGGTGTTATAGGCTTGCATATCTCAAAATGCACATTACCCTTCCTTTGCGTGATTCCGGTAAGAATACTGTTAAGGTCCTCTCCTGGTTTCTTCAGGTACGGTCCCAACTCTCGCTCGTACAGTTCCATTGTCTTGAGCAAGTCACACGATTCCCATTCATAGGACACCGACACAGGCACGATGTTCAGTTCGGCAAGCGCCCGCACCTTATCATTCGACATACTCATACCAAACATCTTCACGATTCCCTGGTCTGTACGGTCTATTCCATTCTTCGTTCTTCCGTTGCGCTGCGCTATCCAGACAGACTGATTTCTCTCTGTTATGACATGGCGGATATACTCCGAGAGGGTGATAGAAGCATTATAGAAATCCTTTACGCTGCCACCAGGACGCGCCACTTTGAACATCTTGTTCGACTTACCCACATCAATAACCACCTGTCCCTGCATTAGGTTAGCGCCAAAGGTTATCTCGCTGGTGTCATGTCCGTTGTCGGTAAGCACATTCTGCAGCAAAGATGCATCGAGCATTATGTCTCTGTGATTAGACACATATAGATAATTCTTGTCGGTGGAGAGATACTCTATGCCGCTGAACGTGAACTCAGAAATACTCTTCTCTATTATCCTCTTGTTAGCCCAATACATTATTCCCAACTGGAACTCCCGTATCGTCTTGTATGATTTCAGTTCATTTCTCACATCATCCAGGTTTCGTTCCGGAAACACGTATGATGCGAGCAAGGGAAACGAGGTGCTTGCTGCTATTCTCTCCATTGCAGCAGGTATCTCGTCATCCCTGTACGGACGTATATCTTCGAATTTCTCTTCCATTACTTATTATTCAGTTTATTTATGATGTAATCCCTTCCCAGTATAACCTCGCAGGTGTTTATTGCCGTCAGCGATACGCCACAAAAGCCATGCAGGTTATTATTCTGTCCCGTAAGCAAAAGGTTCCTTACCTTTGTTACGACCGGCAACTGCGACATGGCTATGTTATCGCAATCCTTTGCGAAGCCATACATGGAACCATCCTTCACGTTGAAATAGTCACGTATGGTCAGTGGTGAAGCAGTATTGACACACTCTATATTCTCGCTGAAGCCAGGCATAGCCTCTTCCAACAAGCACAGAATCCTGTCCTTGCATCTCTCTTTCCATTCAGTGTAGCTATCGTCTCTCTTTCCCAATACCGTATCTTCCCATTGCTTCACAGCCTCCCAACACATCGGCGTAGTAACGATCACCTTATCGCTATATTCCCCTTGTTGTGTTTCCGGTGGTGTAACAAATATTATACCTCTTGGCCATACGTCATCGTTCTTGTCGAAGTTCCATATCTCATCATATCTCGACATGAAATATCTTGTATGATTAACGTATCGCACCGTCTCAGGCTTCACCTTTATATAAAGGCTAAAGGCGGAATAGGCATTTGGAATATCGTTCATCCTCGTCCTGAAAGACTTTGGGAATACGCTCTCGTCATCAAGCAGTTTTATCATAGAGCAAGGATGAATGGAAGAGATGTAATAGTCTCCCGTCACCGTGACGCCCTGCTGCGTCAGTACGGATGTTATCATCCTTCCTTCGGTACATATCTTCACCACAGGATCATTAAGCATCACCTTTCCGCCATGCTCCTCTATAAAGTCTCTCAACAGTTCGGCAAAATACTGGCAGCCATCCTCAAATCTGCAGGCACCATTAATATAGAGTATATTGATGATGGAATGAATATATGCCGGTGTCATGTCAGCCTTTCCTGAATACAACGGATTCATATAAGCCAATACGCTCTGCAGTTTCTTGTCCGTTATATACTTCTCTATAAACGCCTTCACCGGCAAGAGGAACTCTTCAGAGTGGTCAAATATATTATTCGCCGCCGGACGCAGATAGAACAAGTCCATCTCCTGTGTAAGGTTATACATTGCCTCCACGTAACGCGTCAGATTCTCTTTCTGGTCAGGGAAGTAGGACGCAAGAGAACTGACGAATCCTTCCCTTCCCTTTGCTATACGATAAGTCGCCTTGTCCTCATAGAAGTAGAGTTCATCCATGCAATCATCATCAACAGGGCGGTAATGCATCCTTTCCCTTATGCCGAGATAGTCACATATCCTATATACATTTCCTCCCTCATTCATTCCTCCTATGATATGCATGCCAGCATCAAACATCTCACCGAAACGCTTGAAGCTCTGCAGCCCACCACCAATATTAGCATTCTTCTCTATCAGAGTGACATTCTTTCCCTCCTTTGCCAATATAGCAGCGGTGATGAGTCCACCCAGTCCTGCACCTATTATCACGACATTCTCATTCATCTGTCACTATTCGTTGCTTTCTTTTATCTGTTGGTAAATAACGGCAGGCGGCACAATCTCCGAACACGTCACTATCGTTCCGACAAGCACGCCAAGGATACCATGTGAGTTCACATTCTGTCCCGCGAGATATAGGTTCTTTATCTTTGTCCTGTAAGGAACCCTTCCCGCCACGCCGAGTGTCACGTCCTTTGCTATGCCGTACATGGAACCATCCTGCGTACCTGTATAGTCAAGATACGTCAATGGCGTAGAAGTATAATACGCCTGTATGCTCTGTTGTATTCCCGGGAAGTGCTGTTGCAGCGTCTGCAGGAGTTTCTCGGCATGTCGTTGCTTGAACACTTTATAATCCTCGCCCCTGTGTTCTACGGTAGTGTTCTGCCACTGCTCCACATCCTTCATGTCCATATACGACAGTACCACGGCGCTCTTAGCATATTGCGGTTTATCCTCATGACACATGTGCATGTACAAGAATCCCTTTGGCCAGTTTTCCTCCGTATAATGCTCGCAGTTCCATGGCGTATTGCCGCTGTATCCGTAGTAGTTGGTATTCATATACGGCACGGTATTCTCCTTGAACGTGATGTAAACGGCAAATGTTGCAGCCGTCTGTTTGAGGCTCTGTATCCTGTTTCTGAACGCTGGTCGTATGGCTGATGCGTCACGCAGCATCTCCAGTGTCCTCATAGGGTGCGGTGTACTTATGACATAGTCAGCAGGGTAATACGTTTCATCCTCGGTTATCACGCCCTTTGCCACTGGTCCGTCGCAATCTATTGTCATCGCCTTCGCCTTTGTGACAACCCTTCCACCGATATTCTGAATATTCTTTATCAGTTCCGTTGCTATCTGGTCACTTCCTCCAACAGTGCGGAAGGCACTCTGGTTATAGAAGTCCATGATGAAGGCATGTTGCGAGAACGGTGTCTTGCCCTGTTCTGCCGAATAGAGCGGAATACTTCCCGCAAGGACATTCTTCAGCGTCTCGTCCTTGAAAAGACCATCGAGCACTTCGTCCATGCTAAGCAGCTGATACTCTGTGCTTGCAGACAAATCGCGTTCCTCTGACGTAAGAGACTTAAGCGTTGAAGCACCCGCGATGCTATTTATTATATCCCAATACTTTCGCAGGTTGTCTGTCTCTTTCGGGAAATGCTGTGACAGTTTCTCCACGAATGGTTCCACACCGTTAGGTATCTTGTATCTTTCGTTGCCAAACGCTATCGTATCATAGCCATCGGTATCAAGCCTGTCCAGTCTTATCTTGTCATGGATGTTCAGGTACCGCATCATGTGATGCATCGTCTGCCCTTCATCGGCAGAGCCAATGAAATGCATTCCCGTCTCAAACTTTGCGCCTTTTCTGGTAAAGCACTGCAGACAACCGCCAGGCTGCACGCCCTGTTCCAGCACAGTAACGTCATAACCGTTCCTCTGCAGGATATAAGCAGATGTGAGTCCGCCCCATCCGCTGCCTATTATAACAACCTTCTTCCTATGCATAGTGCTCAAACTCATCGCACAGTTCGCGATACCTCTTCTTATAATATTTCCTGAACCACTGTGACCGTATTCTCAAATCGCCTATCTCTTCCTGTTCCTGAGGCGAGAATCTCCTGTCTATCTCTATATGCATGACGCCCTTGTGCAGGTGTTTTGCTTTCTTTGGCAATACCTTTCCCGCGCCATAGAGTATCGTTGGCAATATATCTACGCCCAGTTCTTTTGCAAGAGCGAAGGCACCCTTATGGAATCTGTTGATGGAACAGTCCTCGGAGCGTGTTCCCTCTGGATAAACCACGATGCTATAGCCTCGCTCCACAAGCGATTGCAGCTGCGGCAGCAACTCTTCCATGCCCCTTGACACGGGATAGAACTCCGCATTTCTGATGACATAGCCATAGAAAGGATTATTCCATACCCAGTCCTTTGTCAGCACAACCAGTTTATGCGTGAGCTGCAACATCGGCATAAGGTCAAGATGCGACTGATGATTGCAGAGTATGACGGCAGGACGCGAGAAGTCTTCGTTGTATTTGTTTCCTATTGACGACTTCACACCAGGTATTCCGTGATATGACATCACGAACTGTCCCATAAACTGCAACATCTTATGCAGCTTCAGCCTATTGCCTTCCTCCATTTTATTGAAACGAATGAACAGTTTCGCCAACGGAGTCATAATGCAAAGCGTGAAGATAAGGAAGAAAAGTAGGGCATAAACGGTTCTCAACACCGTCAACGTCTTTCTTATGACAGCCAGTGGCAAGGCATATATCACAGCAAGGAAACATAGGACGGTATTAAGAATAGAGATTCTTGTAAAGTCGGCGTATGGTCTGAAATGCGAAACGCGTTCTTCCTTTGAAGGATAGAACACGTTGACAGGCACCTGAACGAGTTTCACACCATGCCATGCTGCGAATACTATTATCTCCAGTTCTGCCTCGTAGCGTGATGTAAGCAGCGATAGTCCATGCAACTTATGCAAAGGATATAATCTGTAGCCTGTCTGGGTATCGCGGAGTCTCTGCGCTGTCTGTACGGCAAACCAGAAATTGCTGAATGCATTGGCGAACTTACTGCCACCAGATCGCTCCTTGCTGTCAAGGTCCTTCCTTTCTCCTATGAGCAATGCACCAGGGTTTTCTATATTCGCCTTGAGCAAGGCTGGTATATCCTCAGGGAAATGCTGTCCGTCAGCATCAAGTGTTATGGCATAGGCAAATCCCATGTCCAAAGCCTTTCTGAATCCTTCTCTCAACGCATGTCCCTTACCGCTGTTTGTGGATAATGTGACTACCGTAATGCCTGTGATAGATGACAGTATTCGCGAGGTATCATCGGTGCATCCGTCGTTTACGACAATAACATCATCACATTGCTCCTTTGCCCTTGCCACGACATCTGCTATCGTTCCCGCATTGTTATACGTCGGTATGATGACGCATATACCTCTGGAACGAAGTCGCTGCTGCGACGTAGGTGTATCGAGATTTATCTGTTGCATATTGTACATACGATGGATATCTTGGCAAAGATGTTGTCCTGGTCTCTTGCCACAGCCTGAAACGAAACAACTCCATCTGCCTGTTTTATGTTCTTTATGTCATAAACCACCGACTGCGTCTCAAGGGGATTGATGATGGATATAAACTTCACATTCTTCACCTTGACAAGTGTCAGACAACAGTTGAGTGTCTCCTCTGCCAACTCCTTTGCAATCTGTGTTATGCACACTCCCGGTGTTATAGGCTTCTCTGGGAAATGTGCCTTATATATCACACAGTCCTTAATGAGTGAGAGAGTAAAGGAACAGTCGTTGCCATTAGTCTCCTTGTCGGTGATGGTGTAGAGATTATTCTTTAGCTGCATAGCGTTGTCGGTTAGCGTTTTGTGAATTCTATATCCGTATAGTCACCGTTTCTCTCATACATGATGACACGGCTTGCTATCTCGCTTTTCTTTGAGAACGTGAGTTGCATCTTTGGATACATCTGCTTCATCTCCTTCTTCAGCGGAACGAGCGTGATGATATAGTCCTTGCCGTTGTCCTGTGCTGTTGTTTTGAACATCTTTGCATCGTTGAGGCTCTGTCCTGTAACGGCACTGAGTATAAACGATGCCAGTCGCTTCACGTACTTATTGCTTTGCGCATTGACAATTTTTCCACCTTCCATCTTCTGTACGGTGACAGCGTTACCCTTCATCGACAGGATGAATACATTAGGTGAGGTATATTCCCATCTCAGCGTGTTCGGCTTGGTGTAGGACATCTTACCCTTTGATATGACTTTCTCGCCCAACATCTTCGTGTATCTTGTCTGCACGAAGTCGCACTGCATGCTTTTCATAGCAGCGGCAGTCTGTGTTATGCGCTGTATGATTTTCTTGTCAGAAGATGTCTGTTGTGCCGTTGCCGTAAGACAGGCGAGACACATCATTATAATACATATATACTTTTTCATCTTGCTATAATGGCGCATCCTGCCATAATCAGGAATACGCCTATCCATTTAGTATAATCCACCGTTTCGTGAAAGAAGATAACAGCCGTCACAAGACAAATGGCATAACTCAGCGAGCCCAGCGGATATGCTACGCTCAAAGGGAAATGCTTTATCATATACATCCACAATATACTTGCAGAAGCAAATGAGAGTCCCGAGAGTGCGAAAGTCCAGTTGGTGAGTGCGGACTTAAAGAAATGCGCACTCCACGCAAATGGTTCCATTCTCTGCAAGGCAATCTTCAGAAACACCTGGCCGAATGCCAATAGCGTGCTTTGCACTATCGCAAGGATTATCAGTCGGAGCATTTATGGGTTAGAGATTAGAGGTTAGAGTTTTTTAATGACGATGCTACGTGAGTATATCTGTTTCGGTATTTCCTTGCCCATGCGTTTGCAGAAGTCATCAAACTGTGGTGTTGACTCATCATGCACACCTACGAGTACCGTCTCTGCCTTTCCTGTCTCTATCAGTCGGCGAGCATCCCTCAATGCCCATTCCAGTGATGCCTCACCCTGAGTGTATGTGATATTGTAACCATGACACTTGGTACGGATGGCAATGGCGCTGCCGATGGTATTGTGGGTAGATTGCATAAAGAGCGTAGGACTAAGTGACTCTTCGCCGTTGTCTATCATCTCCTTAAGGAACTTCTCACTTGTCTCCAGCATACCGTATGCCGTTCCCGTTATTATCGCATCAGGACACTCCACGCCTGCTGCCTGCAATGCCTTCAAGGAAGAAAGCGTTGCCGCCTTCATCAGTTTTCCCATGCGACGGGACTGCATTGGCGATACAAACTCCTTAAGGTCACTCAGCTGAGCAATGTCATCAACGATAAATTCACTAGTAAATTCTGTGTTAAAGCATAACTTTTGCTCTGAATTTACTAGTAAATTTTTACTAATGATAATACTACTGTCGTTTCCTCCGAAGCCAAACGAGTTGCAAACGACATGGTTCAGTTCTGCATTCTCGCAACCCAACGATGGTGTTATGCCACCTTCTATCTGGTTCTTCCATCCGATGTTTGCCGGAATGAAACCATTCTGCATGGCAAGGATGGATATCACTGTCTCAATGGAACCAGATGCCGACGTGGTGTGACCTGTAAATGACTTCGTACTTGATACCGGTGGCATAGCATTGCCGAACACTCGCTGCAAGGCTACGCTCTCGCTGATATCGTTGTTTGGAGTTCCCGTACCGTGAGCATTCACATAATCAATGTCGTCAGGCGACAGTGCCGCCATCTTCAGAGCGTCACTCATAGCGAGGTATGCTCCTTCGCCATCATCGGATGTTGCCGTTTGGTGGAAGGCATCACAGCGATTGCCATAGCCCGATATATATGCCTTTGCCTGTTCCTTGTCCTTTTCCAGGACAAGGTAAGCGGCACCCTCGCCAAGGTTCAATCCTGCACGTGTAGAGTCAAAAGGACGGCACTGCTCATGATCAAGAATCATAAGCATGTTGAAGCCATTGAGATGGAACTTGCTGAGCGCTTCCGTTCCTCCCGCAATGACAATATCGACCTCGTCTCTCTTGAGCATCTCGCAACCGACGATGATAGCATTCAGGGCAGAAGAGCATGCCGTGCTGATGGTAGAGACCTCAACGTCGTGCAGTCCGCATATCTCCGCTATCTCTTCGCTGTTGCTACCGCAGTCATGCTTGCCTATATATGAGAGATGTTCATCAGACTCGCACATGGATGTGAAGAGACTCTCCGTCACATCCATGCCACCAACTGTGGTGCCAGAGATAAACGCAACCCTCTTGCCCTGCAAATCCGCTGCCGTATATGAAGCAGCATCAAGTGCCTGTCTCACTGCTACGGCACCGAGCAGCGTAGTGCGACTGATGATACGCTCTGGCGTGATGCCAAGCATATCCTTTAATTGCGCATTGGACAACTTCACCTCTCCAACAGGCAAATCATCGTGCACAGACTGTAGATAACGCATCGAGCTTACACCACTCTGCTTGGCCAGCAATGACGAGAGTGTCTCGTCAGCATTGTTGCCTATGGCAGAGATGATACCGTAACCAGTGACTGCTATGTTCATTGACTATTATTACTTTTTGCGGTTCTTTGACACATAATCGGCTATCGTTGCCACGCTCTTGAAGATATCCTTACCTTCTGCAGCGTTAGCAAGGCGGATGCCGTAGTTCTTCTCCAACAGAACGATGATTTCAAGGGCATCGATAGAGTCCAGTCCTAAGCCATCGTCACCAAAGAGAGGAGCATTCTCATCAATATCTGCTACTGTGAGGTCCTCAAGGTTGAGCGCCTCGATAATCTGTGATTTAAGATTGTCAATAAGTTCTTTCATCTTTATAATATGTATTTGTTAAGTTCTATTGTATAATTGTCATTACTTTCTGCGTCAATCCATCCTGCCATGATAGATTTCACACCTTCATCCTGTAACGTTGCATTCATTATCATCTGCATCATCTCGTCATTACGTTCCTGAAGGATGTAGAACGATGTCTCTCCATGAACGGCGTGTCGCAAAGCTATCTCACCCGTCGTTATGTTAGGAAGCGTATAAACAAAGATGGATGGACTCGGGAAGAAATTCTCCGCATCCTTTATCGTCTCCAAGAAGTCCGCATCAGAGATACATGATGATGTCCTGTTGAAGAGTATTACCGCATCAATGCCATCGGTACCGCCATTGTTGTCAGCCGATTGTTTCTGCAACAGTTCCGCAGCGATAAAAGCAAGGCGACTCAAGGTGTCCATCTTGTAGTACTTTGGATAACCACCTATCTGCTCTTTGTATATGGCAGTAAGGTTATCATTGGAAGACAATGTTACGGATGCAACCTTGCGAAGAGCGTTTTCGTTTTCGTCTTCGTCTTCGTTTTCGTTCTTCGTATATAGTATAGCACCATTACAACCGCCGAAACCAGAGAGCATCTTGATGAAGGATCGTTTCTCGGTTGTCAGCATCTCACTGCTTATCGTCACCTTTCCGCTTACACCGATCTCATTAAAGCCTTTGGATGGAAGTATCAGTCCGTCGTCAAGTGCCCGTGCCGTAATTATCGTTTCTATTACTCCTGCGGCACCCATTGTATGTCCGTAATACCCTTTAAGGGCAGATAGTGGCACATCACTCATTCCCGCTCTCATGATAGCCTTCGACTCCATCTGGTCGTTATACATCGTTGCGGTGCCATGAACGCCTATTGCCGCAAGCGAATCCCTGTCGCAATGCTTCAGTATCTCTGTCAATGCGAGATAACAACCCTCGCCCTGCGGATGAGGACCGCTGATATGATATGCGTCATTGCGTATGGCACCACTGACAGCCTGCCACTCTTCTGCGCTACCAGTGGAAGAGAATATCATCGTTGCGGCGCCTTCGCCAAGATTGAGTCCCAGACGCTCCTCGTCATAAGGGCGGCAAGGTTCTGGTGACAGTGCTTTAAGGCAGTTGAAACCAGAGATGATAAATTTGCTCTGTACGTCACAACCGGTAACGATGACATTATCATAGCTTCTGCTATTGATGAGTCGCAATGCAAGTATCTGCGCAGCAACACCCGATATGCAAGCGTTACAAACGACAATGGGCGCTGTCGTCACACCCACCGCATCAGCTATTTCCTTTGCTGTAACACTTGGTGATGTGCCGATAACGCCCTTTGTAGTGCTGAGAACAAAAAGTGTTCGGGAAGAGGCAACGTCTATGTCGGTATGAGAGAGTGCCTCTTGTATGGAATATACCGCTAACTGCACAAAGTCCTTACTTTCATCAAAGAGTGATGCGCAGAAGGCAAAAGGTACATCGCGTACTCCTGCCTCGTAACATCGCACGCCAGTAAGTCCGTTGCGCACAGCAGCGTAGTTTTCTTCTGTTGTTAGTCCTAATGGAGATGTTATGTTAGTTGCTTTCAGAAACATTTTATCATTCCATAGCATCGCGAATGGCGATTTTCATATCTGTAGTGAGAAGTACTTTATCACCAGAGGTGACCGTAGCATTTGCCAATGTCATGCCGAAGACCTCCTCAAGCACTTCTACCTTCGTTATTATCACGTCACCGACTTTTGGATTCTCATGGATTTCCAGATTGCGGATAGCTCCTATGAAGCCTAGTTGGATACCCTTGCCCAATATGTATTTATTGACATAGCCTATGCGCGCCGCACATGTCTGGGCTACATTCTCTATCAATCCAGAAGCGGTGAAGACACCATCATCGACAAAGAGGTTGTCGCTACTTATCTCTGTCTCGGTTATTGTGACTGCATCGTCGAAATGACATAACACTCCAACCATGACAAATGGTTCCTGCTGGGGCAGGAGTTCATGAATGTCTATATTGCGAAGAAATTCCTCCGTCGGTTTGTGAGGGTTCATGTGGGGTTAGAGGTTAGGGGTTATTTCCAGAATTCGTAAAAGTTATACCACTGTGCGGGATACATCTTTATCATCCTTTCTAATTCTGCTACGTATGCTGATGACAGTTCGTCCATTTGCTTTGCTCTGGACTGGGTTTTGTCATAGTTCAACGGCGTGATGTGTATCCTGTATTTCGTCAGCGAGGACTTCATCACGTTCACCGCAAGGACATCAAGTCCTCGCATGGTGGCTACGGAGAAAGGACCATGAGGGAATGGAGCCGTGGCAGCAAGGAAGTTCTTTGTCAAGGACTTCTGCGAGCCATGTATTCTGTCGGCAGGCATGCTGACAACCTCACCATTGCTCAGGGCGGTGTTTATCTCAAAGAGATGACTCATATCCTGACGAACGGGTATCATACGGACGTTGTTGTCGGTAAAGAGTTTGTTGCGGTTTAGCATGACAATCTCTTTCTCGCCAGCAAAGACTAAGGCATTGAAGATTTTCTTGTCTGACTGAAGTGAATAGCCAGCAATCTCATAATTGCCGATATGGGCACTGAGTATCATGAAGCCTTCTGGTTGCGATACAAGACGCTGGAAATATTCAAAGTCTTCTATCTCAACGGCAAACTTCTTGCCTGCATACATAGCAAACCTGTCTATCACCACCTGTGCAAAGAGACAATGGTTGATGTATGTCTTCCATGCCGCTTTTATCCTACCATATCCGAGTCTGTTGCGGAAATAATGATACGCTGTCTTACGGCTCGGCTGAATGATAAGGCATACGGGGATAATAAAAACGGAGGCAAACAGATAGAGCAACCTGGTGTCTATATACCTCAGCATAGTGATAAGACTATTGTGCATACCACTATTTCCGTATGTGTTACCTTGCCACTCTTTCTGTTCTTCCGTCATCATTGTAAACCTTACAGATTAAGCATTAACCTTACTCTCGATGTAATTGCAGAAATCGTTGTATGTCTTTACGTTTGCCATTTCCTCTGGCTTAATCTTAAAGCCGAAGTTTCTCTCTACGATTACAACGATGTCAACAAAGTCAAGACTATCAATGCCGAGGTCTTCCTTCAGTGTTGCCTCTGCAACAATCTTTTCTTCATCAATCTCAAGGTCCTCAATGAGGAAGTTGTTTACTTTTTCTTCAATTTCTGAACGTGTCATGTTTTTTTTATTATTTTAATTTACAAACTAATATGCTATGTCCCTGTCCGAGGTTGTCAAAGATATTCTCTATCTCGAGTCCTGCCGCATTGATACATTCCTCCATATCCTCGGTGTTATACATCTTACTATTGCCATTGGCTAAGGCAGTAAAGTAAAGGCTTGTCATGGTGAGGCAGAAGGCAGCAGGCTCAAAGCGCTGACGATCCCATAACGTCTCCATGATGAAGAGACGAGTATCACTACCCATAGCGGACTTCGCCCTTTTGAGAATGCTTATTATCTCATCCATAGAGAAGCAATCGAGGAACTGGCTCATCCATATAGCATCAAGTCCCCCTTCTCTCTTTGGGAAGGAAGCATTAGGATCAAGAAGGTTTATTCCGTGTCCCTTGATGCGCTCTGCGCCTTCTTTTCCACGGGTATTCTCCTTCATCAAACCAATCTGCTGAGGGAGGTCAAGGATTGTTATCTCCACGTCTTTGTCATAGGCAACGCACTGCAGTGCCCATTTTCCCGTATTACCTCCAACATCGTAAAGCGAACGGACGTCATGTTTCTTGAATACTATCTCAAGAGCCTCCGGGAACGATGAATCGCTATAGAAGTGATCAAAACCAAACCAAGAGTCCTGCACTTGCTTTGGTAGTGAAGACAGAGCTTCGTAAAGGGTTGGCCATGAGCCAAAGTGCTTCAGTCCCTCTGGCTTTCCGTTCTTCAATGCCTCTTCAAGATGGAACCATCCTTCGTAGTTCACATCGTGATTGAAGTTGATGTTTACCTTTGTGGCAGGGTCGTTAAGGAGGAACCATCCCGTCTTTGAGATAGTATATCTGTCTGTTTCGGTATCGATAAGAACCGTACCAATACAAAGAGATGCCTCCAACAGGCTTTTCACTGCATAATCCGACAACCCTGTCTTATCAACAATCTCCTGTCGGGTAAGTCCATCACTGCTGTCACGCAGAAGGTCAAGTATTCCAAACTTCATCATCAATCGTGAAGCCTGGAAAACAACAGGTCCCCACGCGATGAACTCTGCTAAACGCTGAGCCTCGCGTGCGGACAACTGTTCCTTCGTGTATCTTTTCTTTAATTCAGGAAAAAGATGCATAGTTCTCTTTTTCTAAAAGATTACTTCACTCAAGTTTCCCACTCTTATCGTTTTGTTCTTTTAACGTGAATTACCGTGAATTATACGCGAATTACCGTAAATTTTTCTTTTATCTACATTATAAAATAATTTTCGAAAATTCACGTTAAATTTTCGAAAATTCACGTTAGCCGAAGGCAAATATTTAATTACCAGTCATTTGTTATTGATTATTAAGGTGGGAAAGTTTAATTATATAAATAGTTAGTCCGTAATTGTCTTTCTTTGTTACTTCAGTTTTGCCACCTGTTTGCCAAGGTCTTCAAAGCAGTCTTCGAATGTTCCTACAGGGTCACGGTTGGAACCTCCGTCAACCTCATCAATAGTAGCAACGAGAAGTTTCTTTCCGGCAGAATTGGTAACGGTCAGCGTACCCCACATCTTCGTAGCATTGGCAGGAACGATGCCCGTAACCTTGAAGTACTGGTCTATCTTCTTTATCCTAATCGTTATCTTGTACTTCGCCTTGCCTTTGACGATTTGTATATGCTTGCTCTTTTTGTTGAACTCCTCAACGAAAGCGTTGTAAGAAGCCTTCTTGAGAGTTGCAAGGTTTTTGAACTTCTTTGACAATGCCATCCTTCCATCGTAGGTAGCGCCATCCCAGATAAAGACACATGTAGCAGTGCCATCTGTTTTCTTAAAAAACTTTTCGTCACCCTGTGTGACTTCAATGTCAGAACCTGCCATCGCTGTTATAGAGAATAGCAGTGCGCATAAAGCGAAAAAGAGTTTCTTCATGTCGGTTCTTGTTTAGTTACTATATTAATGATACGATAATTACACTTTCTTTATGACGAGGGCACTGTTTGTTCCTCCGAAACCGAAGGAGTTGCTCAGTACGGTGTTTACCTCTGTCTCAATGGTCTTTGTAGCAAGGTTTAGCTTTGCAGAGTATTCGTCAGGGTTTTCAAAGTTGATGTTCGGAGCAACAAAGTTGTTTTGCATCATGATAAGCGAATACACTATCTCTGATGCACCAGCCATCCAGCACTCGTGTCCCGTCATACCCTTAGTACTACTTATGAGAGCATGCTCACCATTAAACATACGGTCGAGTGCTATAGCTTCAAACATATCACCCTGATGGGTACTTGTAGCGTGAGCATTGATATAGTCAATATCCTTTGGTTCCATGCCTGCGTCCTTCAATGCGCGACTCATTGCAATGACGCTACCCTCATCGCTTGGCTGACTGATAACGGCAGTACCGTTAGAAGAGAATCCATAGCCGCATACCTCAGCCAGGATTGTTGCACCACGGGCTACGGCATGATCATAGTCTTCCAGTACCAATGCTGCAGCGCCACCACTTGGTATCAGTCCGTCTCTGTCCCTATCAAACGGACGACTTGCCTTTGTAGGTTCGCTTACACGTTTTGAGAATGCTCCCAAAGCATCAAACGACGCCATGGAATAATAGTTCGTCTCCTGCGCTCCGCCACAAAGCACCACATCCTGCAATCCTTGTTTTATAAGCATGTAAGCAACGCCAATGGAATGACTGCCGCTGGCACATGCTGCCGAGATGGTGAAGTTGACTCCACGCAGATGAAACGCAGTACTCATATTCATATTCACCGTAGAGTTCATTGACTGGAAGATAAGGCTCTGGCCAAGCAATTCAGAGTCGTGCTTCTCGCTCATAATCTTTGCAGACTCTATCACAGGCTTCGCTGAGGAATCATTACCAAAGATACATCCGACCTCGTTGTCAAGAAGATACTGGTCATCAATCTTTGCCATTTCAAATGCTTCACGGCTAGCCATATAAGCATATTCCGCCTCTTCAGAAAATCCTCGACGTGCATGACGATCTATCAGTCCCTTAAGCTTTGGGGTCTTTACTATACCCGTCAATGGTGACTGGTAACCATATTCGTAACGTTCTTCCTCAACGCCTATTCCTGATTTTCCTTCGTAAAGCGACTGCTTCACTTCTTCTATACTTGTTCCAAGGCATGACCATATTCCCATGCCGGTAATAACAACTCGTCTTGACATATATATTAGTAAATAATGTGTTAGCTAACTATTTCTGGATATCTATCTTTTTGAATAAGTTCTTTGGAATATAATTAGTATAAATTCCGGTGAATTTTTGAAACGCCTACGGCGTCGTCAGTGATATCACTGGCGAACAAAAAAAAGGACTTTGCGCAATCTTTTCCATAATGCACCTAACGCATGCACACATAATTTTTCGCAAAGATAAAGAAAAATTTAGAAAAAAGGTAGTGAAATGTTCGTTTTTTCGGATTCTTTTAAGATATATTAACAAAGATTGTTGATTACATCTTGCAGTAATTCTCTTTATTGATACTCTTGTGGTAATGTGTGGCGCCACAGAGGGTATGGCTTGGTGAGCATGTGTTTGTTGTAGAAGTATTTGATGCCTGTCACCTCTGGACCGAGGAACGGCGGACGCTCGAAGTGTTCGTTAGCATCGCTTAGTTCCACTTCGCAGAAAAGTAGTCCGTCATTAGCGCCATGGAACTCATCAACCTCAAAGACATGTCCTTCGTAAGGCACGATATGACGTGTCTTTTCTATCAGTCCTCCATGGCAGAGGGTGAGCATCTCACGGGCATCGTCAACGGGAATCTCGCGTTCAAACTCATAGCGTGAGATGCCTCCGTCTTTTGATGGTCCCTTGATAGTGAGATAAGCCTTGTCGTCGCGTAAGCGAATACGCACGGTGGCGCCTTTCACCTCCATGTACCCCTGCGCTATCTGCGAAGAGGTAGTCACCATGGAACGAAAGGCGCCATCGCGCTTTACAAGGAATTTGCGTTCTATCTCCATCTGTAAGTAGATTACTTAGCTAAGAATAATGATGGTATAGATAGCGTATAGTACGCCGAGGGCGATGAGTGAACCAAAAATCCAGTTGATAACACTGCGACCTTCCTTTTCCTTCTTTGCAGCATAGGCATTACGCTTTGCCTCTGCCTTCATTTTCTTTAATCTGCTCATAGTTTTTAGTTGTTTGGTTATTTTTGTTGTTTATTCGTTTATTCGTTTGGGAATTACTATTCCTTCTTGTTAAATTCCATCAGGTATGCCTTGATGAAACCATCGAGTTTTCCGTCCATAACGGCATCAACGTTGTGAGTCTCGAAGTTGGTACGATGGTCCTTGACGCGCTTATCGTCAAAGACATACGAACGTATCTGACTGCCCCACTCTATCTTCAGTTTGCTTGCCTCTATCGCAGCCTGCGCCTCCATGCGTTTCTTCATGGCACGGTCATAGAGCTGTGACTTAAGCAGTCGCATAGCGTTCTCACGGTTCTGCTGCTGTTTGCGGCTCTCGGTGTTGGCAATGAGGATTTCTTCTTCCTCTCCAGTATCGGGATCCTGATACATATAACGCAGACGTACGCCCGTCTCCACCTTATTGACGTTCTGTCCACCAGCACCGCTGGAACGGAAGGTGTCCCATGATACTCTTGCTGGATCAACATACACCTCTATCGTATCATCAACAAGCGGTGATACAAAGACAGAAGCGAAGCTTGTCATACGCTTTCCCTGTGCGTTGTAAGGACTCACGCGCACCAGTCGGTGCACGCCATTCTCTGATTTGAGATATCCGTATGCGTAGTCACCACCGGAAGTGCTGTTCGTGTTATTCTCTATCTGCATGGTGACAGACTTTATTCCTGCCTCATCACCCTCCAGTATATCCACTACAGTAACCTTGTATCCGCCTTTTTCTGCCCAACGCATATACATTCTCATGAGCATCTGCGCCCAGTCCTGTGCTTCGGTACCGCCGGCGCCGCTGTTTATCTTCAGCACTGCATCCATAGGGTCTTCCTCCTGTCGCAGCATGTTCTTCAGTTCCAGTGACTCTATTGCCTCCATGGCATGTGCATAGGCAGCATCCACCTCTTCTTCCGTCAGCATCTCGTCACGGAAGAACTCAAGACTTAGCTGCAGTTCATCGGCAGCATTGCGCACCTCTTTGTATCCGTCGAGCCACTTCTTCAGTTCTCCCACGACTTTCATCTGCGCCCTTGCGCGCTCTGGGTCTTCCCAGAAGTCTGGTGCCTGTGTTCTAAGGTCTTCTTCCTCAAACTCTATTTTCTTTCTGTCTATGTCCAAGTATCGAGCCAATGCGTCAGCACGCTCCAATACATCCTTTAGTTGTTCTTGTGTTATCATATTCAAATGGAAAGTGGAAAATGGAAAGTGGAAAATAAAGCTTGCGCCCCATACACTTTCATTTTGCTAACCGTTTATTTTTTATTTATTCCTTTTGCAGTTTTTATGCTTGCAATCAATATATATTTAATTTCTTTCAAATCGCTTATCAGAGAATTAAAAGCCATGACATTCACTTTGTAACCATCTCGGATATTACATAGCCAGCCTTCAGTTTCATCAGCTTCTTTCAACGCAATACTCAATTTATGAGCAAAATCCACTTTACTTTCAGCATTGATACTCTCTGCGATATTGGCTGATATGCTTGTCCCAGACCTTACAACCTGATTAATTATGGATCTATTGCATTTCGTTTCTTTCTTCAGGTACTCCTCCATTTTTATTATCCTCAACGAAAAAGCCATTGACTTTACGTAGAGAACATTTTTGGGTGAACTTTCATTTTCCATTTTCCACTTTCCATTCTCCATTTGTTATCATTCCTCGTACATTTTTTCTATTTCCTCCGCATGATTCTTTATTATCACAGGGCGGCGTGTCTTCAGCGTGTTTGTCAGTTCTCCTGACTCCATAGTGAATGGTTCTGTGAGAAGTGTGAAGCGCTTCACCTGTTCGTATCCTGCCAATCCCTGTTGCAGGGTGTTGATACGTTCGGTGAGCATTCGTATTATCTTTTCGTTGCTACACAGGTCTTCCCTATTAGCAAATGGTATATTCATCTCCCTTGCATACTCTTCCAACAGAGCATACGCAGGCACTATCAGTGCAGACACGAATTTCCTTTCGTCAGCAACCACCGCTATCTGCTCTATATACTTATCCACCAAGAGCTTAGACTCTACCGCCTGCGGTGCTACATACTTGCCGTTGCTTGTCTTGTAAAGGTCCTTTATACGTTCCGTCAAGAACAATTCTCCGTTCTTCAGGTAACCCGCGTCGCCTGTACGGAAGAAACCATCCTCGGTGAATGCCTCCTTGTTGAGTGCATCACGCTGATAATAACCTCGTGTGATGGTAGGTCCCTTGAGCAACACCTCGTTATTCTCGCTGATGCGTATCTCTATTCCCTCGATAGGACGTCCCACCGAACCTACGGTAAACGGTTCGTTACGATGGTCGCACGATACTGTGGCAAGACTCTCCGTCAGTCCATAACCAACTATCATGCATATACCGAGGCTATGCACAAATGTCTCTACCTCCTTTGACACCACAGCTCCTGCCGTAGGGAATATATTGGCATGCTCCAGTCCCAGTTGCTTTCTCACCAAGGCGAGTATGGTCTTGTCTATAACCTTGTACTTCAGCGTCAGCGCCAGCGATGGTTTCTTTCCCTTTGCAAGATGTTCTATGTGATACTGTCGTCCTGTCTCCAGTGCTCCGCGAAAGACCTTCTGCTGCATTGGCGAAGACTTGTCAATCTTTTCCTGCACACCGGCATAGACCTTTTCCCAGAATCGTGGTACGGCAGACATACACGTAGGATGTGTCTCACGCATAGCCTGCTGTATATTGTGCGGATCGGTATTGATAATCAGCGTTGCGCCCTCTGTCAGCGACAGCATATCCCATCCTCTCTCGAAAATATGCGTTATAGGCAGGAAGGTGATGACACGGTCACTCTCTCCCACCGGCACGCACTTGTCATTAGCCTTCAGCGCCGCATCATACTGTCCGTATGTCAGCACCACGCCCTTGGAATCGCCCGTAGTACCAGAGGTATAAAGTATATTCGCTATATCGTCATAACTACGCTCCGCCAGTCTTTTCTCCAGTTCCGCCTGATGTGGCAATCCTTCCGTCTGCGCCAGAAAATCCTTGTAATACATAGAGGTGACATCGTGCTCCGCCATCACTACCGCCTCGTCATACACGATGATACGCTCCAGTGTAGGACACAATGCCTGCACACGCTGCGCCTTGTCGTACTGTTCCTGTTCGCCTACAAAGACAAAACGAATCCTGGCATCGTTGACAACATACTGCAACTGGTTCTCAGAACTAGTAGCATAAAACGGTATCGACACCGCTCTGATGCCCCATGCGCCGAAGTCTGTGGTGAGATAAGGCAAGGAGTTCTGCGAGAAGACACCGATATTCTCCTGCACCTCAACGCCAAGCGACAAAAGGGCATTCGACACCTTCTTCACATTCTCAGAGAATGCAAGCCATGAAATCTTCTTCCACACGCGGCTTCCAAAGTCCTGATACTCAAAAACGGTACGTTCTCCGTATTTCTTTGCTTGCTCATAAGGGAGCATTGCAAGATGGCATAGTGTCTGCATTTTTTGTAAAGGCGGGTTCTTTTATTTCACAATTTCGATGCAAAAATATAGAAAAATCAACAAACAACCAAATTTTTCATTAACTTTATGATGTAAAATCGAATATTTATTACTATCTTTGCGCAATAAAAAAAATAATACACGTAAGATATGGCAGTAAAAATTCTCAGTGTAGATGACGAGATCGATTTGGAACTCCTTCTGACACAGTATTTCCGCAGAAAGATTCGCAAGGGTGAATATGAGTTTTTCTTTGCTCACAACGGCATAGAAGCATTGCAATGCATCCTTGAGCATCCCGACATAGACATTGTTCTCTCTGACATCAACATGCCGGAGATGGATGGTCTCACACTCCTCAAGAAACTCAACGACCGTCACAATCCTGCATTGAAGGTCATCATGGTCAGCGCCTATGGCGAGATGAGCAACATCCGCACGGCAATGAACAACGGTGCCTTCGACTTTGCTACAAAACCAATAGACCTCGATGACCTGCAGCTGACTATAGACAAGGCTGTTGCAGAGATAGAATTCGTGAAGCAGACGCAAAAAGAGCACGGACAGCTCGTTGATATCAAGAGCGACCTGGCACTGGCAGCAGAGATACAGCTCGCCATCCTTCCACGAAAATTCCCGCCATTTGAGGACTTGCAGCAGAAGTGGGACATATTCGCATCCATGAAACCGGCGAAAGACGTGGGCGGAGACTTCTATGACTTCTTCCGCATTGACGAAGAGCATATTGGTTTCTGCATTGCAGACGTCAGCGGCAAGGGCGTTCCGGCGGCAATGTTCATGGCTGTCAGCCATACCCTCCTGCGTTTTGCTGGGAAGAAGACCCTTGATGCCGTAGATACAATCACCGAAAGCAACAACATACTTGCAGCAGAGAGTTTCGACTCCATGTTCGTGACCTTGTTCTATGGCATCCTCAACACCAGCACCGGCGAGGTGCAGTATGTCAATGCAGGACATAACCCACCATACATACTGCGCAGCAACGGCACCCTTGAGACTCTGCCAACAAGCAACAACATCTGCCTCGGGGTAATGGAGGGCATTCCTTACAAGTCACTGTCGCTGCGTTTAGAGACAGGTGATGCACTTGTCACATTCACCGACGGCGTGACAGAAGCATGCTCGATGAGCAATGAGCTCTACGGCGAGGAACGTCTGGAGGCATTGCTGCCATCACTGGAGCGTTCTTCTGCAAAAGAGATAGTCTCAGCCATCAATAATGCAGTGCAATCTCATGCCGACGGAGCAGAGCAAAGTGACGACATTACAGTGCTCGTAATTAAGCGTCAATAATAGTCGTTTTACCCCCCTCCTGTAATCGTGCCACTTTTACACGGTAATCGTTGCACGATTACTCGGTAAAAGCATTACGATTACACGGTAAAAGTGGCACGATTACAGAGCCCCTCTTAACTGGTTAATAACCAACACCTTATGAAGGCCATAAAAACGAACATCAACATACTCTGGTTATTTCTCGCCATTGCCATCAGCAGCGCCATAACCTACGTTATCTGCAACAGTATTTTCAATGCAGAGAGGGAGGAGATGCGTGCCAAGATTGCGGAACTGGAACAGACGGAACGCCAGGCGTTGGTAACAAGACGTATCAGTGAGCAGATGGAGGACATTGCCTTTCAGCAGAAAGCCATGTCTGACAAGCAGCGCGAGCGTGCCGAAGAGCAGAGCCGCATAGCAGACATGGAGCGCGGCAAGGCAGAGATAGAACGTGCAACGGCAAGGGAACAGGAACGCCGTGCGGTGCGTTCGGCACGACAGGCTGACAGCATGCGCGTAGTAGCAGAGGCGGAAAGCGAAAGAGCTACGCATCACATGCTACAGGCACAGGCAGCACAGGCACAGGCAGACACGCTGTTCTACAGATCACTGGGACGTTCTCTTGCACAGACCTCAATACAGCAGAGCAACGTTGGCGACGAGGCACTGGCATCGCTACTCAGCTATAGCGCGTGGTATTACACGAAGGAATATGGAGGCAATCAGTATCAGCAGGACATCTTCTCTTCTCTCGTAAGAACATCAGGTGCCGACAAAGCCCTTGACGGAATAGCAAAGGGAGGAATACGCAAATTGGCAATTCTGAGAAACGAGAAGAAGGCAAAGTCCATAATAGCCATCAGTGACTACGGAGAGATTCTCTCCATACCAGCATCGACATTCACCCAATGGGGCAGCGGAGTACCACAAAAGCCAGACCTGCTTTTCGCAAACAGCCAGTATGACTTCCGCGACATCATAATGAAGGACAAGGAGCACGGCGTGGTGCTCAGTGTCAACGGCGAGATAGCCAATATTGACGTCACGAACAACATTTCATGCACCATCATAAGACCAACATTGCCACAGGACTTCTGGCAAAAGATATTCCTATTGAAGGACAGCACATACCTTGTCGTGGGCAATAGGACACTGGCACGGATTACCGCCGACTGCAAGAACGTAATGAAGAGCATGGATACAAATCACGACGTTACATCAATAGGTCAAAGGACCGATGGCACTATCGTGCTATGCTGTAACGACGGACACCTTATATATATAAATAAGGAGATGGACCAGACGGAAATAGATATGCCATGGATGAAAGGTGACAAACCGACATCATACGTTTACTACGCTCGCGAGAACTATGACATCATAGGCAGCGAGAGTGGTGCACTGTACGTCTGCACGACAGAAGGTGAACTGCTGTCAAAGCTCGTAGGACACACCGGTGCCATATCAGCAATGGAAAGCTACAGCAGAATGGTCATGTCGGCATCATACGACAAATCGGTGAGAATATGGGACATGGGCAACCTGAACACCATGATAGTATCCAACGAGGTTGATTTTGACCTTTGGCCACTATGCATCAATTATGACTACACGTCATCAGCTCTTGATATCGGCTTCGCAAACGGCTCCGTTCACTCTCTGAATATAAGCGCCAAGAGCAATGCCGAGCACACAAGAAGCCGCATGACGCGCGAGTTCACTCCATTTGAATGGAACTACTATATAGGAAAGGATGTGGAATATAAAACGTTTATGCCATGAAGAAAATAATGACAACGATATTTATTGCTCTCCTTTTCGCACTGACAGCAAAGGCAGATAACAAGGGCGTACCGTTCTTCCGTAACTTTACGCCGCAGAACTATAACGCACACAACCGCAACTATGACATCGGATGTGATGATCATGGCACCGTCTTCGTGGCAAACTTCGAAGGACTGCTTTACTATGACGGTTCCACATGGCGTAAGATTCACACGCCAGGCATCAGCCGCGTGACACGACTGGCACGCGGAAACAACGGAAGAATATGGGTGGGCGGATATAAAGTCTTCGGTTATGTAGAGCCTGACGAGATAGGCAGGTTGCAACTCCATACCATAATAAACGATACGAAGAAAACGTCATTCAACGAGGTGGATATGATAAAGGTAACACCTCGACGCGTCTATGTGCACACCATTGACGGAAAGGCTTATTATGTAAGAGGAGATAAGGAGCTGGTGCCACTGAGAACGATTAAGGCGGAGACTATCATGCAGTCTTCAAGCGACTCTATCTTCAACATCAAGATAGGCAATCACGTTCTTTCGATGCCAAAAAGCGGTGGCGTCAATATATTTGACGGAAAGAAGTCAAGGACCATTACCCACGAAGATGGTCTATGCAGCAATTCCATCAACTTCATAACGCACAACAAGCGCCGTACCCTGTGGGCAGCTACTGAACATGGTATCTTTGCCATGGAAGTGCCATCGCTATACACCCACATAACGGAAGACCAGGGACTGCTCGGCGATGTCTATTCGCTCGGTATGCTGAACAACGCACTGTACATAGGTACACTGCAGGGATTGTTCGCCTTAGATGACGGAAAGCTTTCAAAGGTAAGCAACATCAGCTTTGCATGCTGGCAGATAATAAAGAAGGGAAAAGATGCTCTCGTTGCAGCTACATCGGAAGGTCTCTTCCTCATCACCAAACAGGCGGTAAAAAGAATAACGGACGCTAACACTCTGGCTGTGCTCAACGACGGAAAGGGCGGTTACTACACTGGTGACCTGGACGCTATATATAGAGTTTCGCCAAATGGTCAGCGCTCGAAACTTGCAAAGATAGAAAAGGTGACAAAGCTGTCATTTGAAAAAGGCAAGCTCAGAGCAGAGACAATTTACGGTGAGGTATGGCTTGTGAACCTTGATGCCACAAATAGTAAGGCATGCATACGCAGCAGTGAAGACGTCAATGAGCCTAAGCTGGACGTCATCGATGAGATGGGAAGAAGATGGACAACAAACTATGAAGGCAAAGCCATCTCAATGGTGTCAAATGACGTAAACAGCGCACTTATAAAGAAATGGATAAAGCCATTGGGAGAGATGACTCTCAACGCCATATACTGCACCAGCGGCAATTCGCTATGGGTAGGCGGTGACTTCGGAGTTATCAACTGCGACCTTTCACACGTTGACAGGGCAGACAAGGCGATGATAAAGAAGAAGCCGTTGTACATCAGAGAGATAACAACGGCTGGCGACTCTGTGCTGTGGGGCGGATATTCCGTAGGCACCATGAAGCCTGTATCCAATGTTGACGACATAGAGATACCTTTCTCTATGCGACAGGTGACGATACATTATTCTTCGGACATCAACTCCATCTTCTCACCAGCAAAATACCGTCACAGGATAAACGGCGGCAAATGGTCCAAATGGTCCGTTGAGACAGATGTTCATTTCAGCAACATGGCACCAGGAAAGATGGTATTCGAGGTGCAGTCAATGGATATGCTCGGAAACCTTAGCGACATGGCAAGGGCGACAGTGACAGTGGGAGCACCTCTATACCTGCAGTGGTGGGCTATCCTTCTCTATCTGCTTATTCTGTACATCATAGTAATGCTGTACATGAACTACAAGGAGAAGAAACTGAAGCGCAATAACGAGCAACTGGAGAAGATAGTTAGCGAACGTACAGCAGAACTGAGTGAAAAGACGGCAGAGCTGTCAACGGCACTTGATGACTTGCAGCGCACTCAGGCAGACCTCGTAAGAATGGAACGTACCGCTACGGCAGGTAAACTGACGCAGGGACTCATAGACCGCATCCTTAATCCGATAAACTATATCAACAACTTTGCCAAACTGACAAGAGGACTGGCGAAGGACTTGCAGGAGGATATAGAGGATGACAAGGAGAACATGACGGAAGACATATATGATGACTGCGAAGACGTACTCGACATGATGACGCAGAACCTTGGAAAGATTGAGGAACATGGCGTCAATACGACAAGGACGCTGCGCGCTATGGAGGCAATGCTCAATACGCACATCGGCAATATCAGACCAACGGACATCAAGGCACTGATAAAACAGGTGGCAAGCGTGGCTTCAGAGTATCATAAAGAGACTATATCGAAGTGTAATATCAGCATAATAACAGAACTGCCGGACGAAGAGATACAGCACGAGGTGGATCCTGATTCTATCAATAATGCACTGCTCGCACTGATAACAAACTCTGTCTATGCCGTATCAAAGAAATATCAGCGCTGCCCTTATGGTGCGGAGATAAAGATGAAGCTGAAAAGTATTGCAGGAAAGCATGTTGACATACACGTTACTGATAATGGTATCGGCATAGAAGACACTATCATTGATAAGGTGTTCGACCCATTCTTCACCACGAAGACTACGGGAGAAGCAGCAGGTGTGGGACTGTATCTCGCAAGAGAGATAATACAAGACCACAACGGTACGATATCAATAAAATCAGAAAAAGACCAATACACTGAAATAACCATTAATCTATAAGCGATGGAAGATCATAAGAGCAAGATGGAAACCTTAGGATTCCTCAGTGCGGGCATAGCACATGAGATACAGAATCCATTGAATTTCGTCATCAACTTCTCAAAGATTTCCGAGAAGCTGTTGGGAGAATTGAAGGATGTGGTGGATGATATATCAGAGCAGATATGCGACGATAACGCAGAGGACCTGAAGGACATTGCTGACGACCTCAGCATGAATATGGAGAAGATACGCGAGCATGGAGAACGTGCCATAAGCATAATACAGGGAATACTGCTTATATCACGCGGAAAGGAAGGCGAGAAGCTTCCTACGGACATTGCTAAGCTCGTACACGAATACCTGTGGCTGTCATATCATGCGAAGCGTGCCAACGATAAATCGTTTAACATCACAGTGAACGAAGACTATCAAGAGGGCATGCCACAGCTGATGGTTATACCGCAGGACTTGTCGCGTGCTATCGTGAACGTGATGAACAATGCTTGCTATGCAGTACAGCAAAGACAGAAGAATGAGGCTGATGCAGGCAGCGAATACAGTCCTTGTGTAGAGGCGAAGGTGCGTTATGCTGATGGAATGCTGACTATCTCCATCACCGACAATGGCACTGGAATACCTGAAGAGGTGCAGAAGGTGCTGTTCAAAGATACCATCACCACAAAGCCTGTGGGCGAAGGAACAGGACTGGGTATGCAGATTACGCACGACATAATAGTGAAGAACCACGGAGGAGAGATTTCATTTGAATCACAGGTGGGTAAGGGCACTACATTTACGTTCAAGATTCCTTGTTAGAAATGAGGAAATTACAACTTTGAAGATGAAGAGATTACTTACTATAATAGTCTTTGCGATACTGGCTTTAGGCGTTTCTGCGCAGGATTTGCAGAAGCGCTATGCAGATGCTTTGGCAGAATACCAGAATGGTCATTTCTCAAAATGCGAGGAACTGGCGCTCGGCATGGTGAAGGAAGCAAAGGGAATGCTGAAGTCAAGCAGCTACAAACTGCTGGCATTGTGCAGACTGGAGCAGGGTGACATAGAAGGAGCACGTCAATATACCACAACACTGCTGAGGTATGATCCATATTATGCGCCAGCACTGGGCGACCCACAGCGCTTCATTGACCTTATAGAGCAGGACAAAATGCAAGGCGTGACTATCACAACGGCATCGCAACAGGCGGAGACACTGGAAGAATCGCCAGTACCCGTAACTGTTATCACAGAGGAAATGATAAAGATGTCGGGAGCACAGACACTGCGTGACTTGCTGTGTATGTTCGTTCCTTCAATGGTACGCATAGACAATATAGAGGCAAACATTTCCATGCGTGGAATATACGCCAATACTCAGGAGTTCGTCCTTATAATGATTGACGGACACAGACTTAACAGTGGAGCAACAAACGGTGAAGCACCGGACTTCCGTAATAGCCTGACGAAGATTAAACAGATAGAGGTGCTTCGCGGACCGGCATCATCACTCTACGGTAATGTGGCGCTGATGGGCGTGGTGAACATCATCACGAAGAAAGGACAAGAGGTAAACGGCGGTGAGGTGAATGCACGATATGGTTCGTATAACTCTTGGGGAGTTGACGCGATATATGGCAAAGGAAACCTGAATGGCGAACTGCTGGCATGGGGTTCCATATATAGCAGCAAAGGAGAGAAGATAGAAGAGAATGGCTTCACACACTACCTGGAAGGTTACCGAGAGAAACCAGCGTATGACTTGGGCATAAAAGCACGATGGAGCGATATCTCCATGAGCATCTCTCACCAACACGCGAAGCCAGTCCCTTACTATTCTCAAATAACATTGACACCATATTCTTACGATAAATACGACAGCATGGATGGCAGCGGACCGGGTTCAGCACGCACAATGACACACGCCAACGTTGACTTCAACCACTCATGGGATAAGTGGACGCTATCGGCATCGCTGTACGGAAGTATGGAACGCAATAGCTTGTACAACGGATTAGGCGACAGAATCACACCAGAGATGGCGGCAGGACTGTTTGACGCTACACCAGAGCTTGCGGAGTATCTATCAGAGAATATTGAGAATATATGGACATCAATAGCTTGGGAGGATCTCTCTGCGGGACTTAACGTTAATGCGAGCACCGAGTACAAAATAGGTTCGCAACATGGTTCGCTGCTGTTCGGAGCACAGGCGGATATATTCTCTTTGACATCGAGTAAATTGATGCAGGGATATAGCTTTGCAGAGAATATTCCTATTGAAGATGAAACAGCAAGAAAGAACGTGTCAACCATCAACGATATTATAGGTCTGCACACGGAACATACCATATCAGCGTATATGCAGCTGAAGAACTACATCACTAAGAGGCTGATATTAAACGGTGGTGTGCGCTTCGATTCAAAGCATCGCTATGATGAAACGTACAATACTGTGTCGCCGCGTATTGCATTGATATGGAATCCTACACAGACTTCCAACATAAAACTGAGCTATGCCCATTCATTTGTGGATGCGCCGTACCTCTATCGTGCTAACCAGTCAGCACTTTATAGCGCCGGCACGCACATGAAACCTCAGCAGAACGATGCATTTCAGTTGACGGGTAGCAAGACGTGGAAGCCTATTCACCTGAAGACGGAACTGAACGTTTACTACAATCGCCTGCATGACCTTTGCATATTCAACTACGGAGGAATCAAGAAGAACGATATGTCGGGCGCATTTACTACGGCAGCAATTGATATTCTTGGTGTGGAAGCAGTAGCAGAATACAATACGGAGAAGACTCTTGTGCAGCTCAATATGTCTTATAAATATCCTGTCAAGATACGGGACTACGGCGTTCATGCCCATGAAACACTCAATGATCCTCGCTTCGTGCTTGACCTTGTCGCAAACCAACGCATCTACAAGTCAGAAAAGGTAGGTTGTTTCAACGTACATGCCAACATGCGTTTCCAAACCAAGGCGTTTATGTTGCATGACAATTATCTTGGCACAACAGCAAACACTGAAATCGTATCGCCAGCACAGGCTATTGTCAATGCAGGCGTAAACTGGGAATATTGGAAGGTACAGCTGTTCCTGGAGGCTTACAACATCTTCAATAGTAAGTTCCGTTACGGTACGCTACTGCAGTCATGGCTTCCTGCACAGAGCACGAAGATAATGGGAAAGGTGGCGTTTAAGTTTTAAGGCATAATGCATAATTCATAATGCATAATTATTTAGGACATGAATATAGAAATAGAACAATACGTTAATGATGCTGTTGAATTGCTGACGAAACTCATTGCTACTCCATCCGTGAGCCGCGACGAGAAGAACGCTGCCGACATCATGCAACAGGCGATGATTGATTATGGCTTCACGCCATGCCGCGAGGGTAACAATCTCTGGATATTATCCGAAGACTGGGACAATCATCGTCCTACAATACTTCTCAATGCACATATTGATACCGTAAAGCCGGTAAGCACATGGACGCGTGATCCTTTTTCACCAACGATAGAGGGTGACCGTCTCTATGGACTGGGCAGCAACGACTGCGGCGGTGGTCTGGTATCACTGCTACAGGTTTTCCGCTATCTCCAAAAGGAAAGCGCCGAAGGCGAAAAATGTAACTTTATTTACCTTGCTTCGTGCGAAGAAGAGGTGAGCGGAGTTGGTGGCATCCGTGCCGTATTGCCATTACTCCCGAAGATAGATGTAGCGATAGTCGGTGAACCAACGGGCATGCAGCCTGCCATAGCAGAGCGAGGACTTATGGTCATTGATGGCGTGGCACACGGCAAGAGCGGACACGCTGCACGCAACGAAGGCGTCAATGCTATATACGAAGCACTGGATGACCTGATGTTCATACGCGAATATAAATTTGAAAAGGTATCAGAGTTACTTGGACCAACGAAGATGCAATGCACCGTTGTAAACAGCGGCACGCAACATAATGTAGTGCCTGACGAATGCCGTTTCATCATTGACGTACGCACCAACGAGCATTACACCAACGAAGATGTCTTCGCTTTCCTACAGACAAAATTAAAGAGCGAACTAAAAGCCCGCTCTTTTCATCTTCATTCTTCTTCTATATCAAAGGATCATCCGCTCATTCAGCGTTGCATCAGTATGGGTATGACACCATTCGGTTCCCCTACCCTTTCCGATCAGGCACTGATGCGTTTCCCTTCCTTCAAGTTAGGACCAGGCGAAAGCAGCCGCTCACACAGCGCCGATGAGTTTATATGCCTGTCAGAGATTAGGGATGCAATAGAGAAGTATATCACTCTTATCACTACCTCGCTAACCATTGCTCAGGGTTAAGCTTCGCCCTTTCCCTGCGCAACTGGAACTGCAATATATTATCGCGTCCGATAGTACCGAGTGTCTGTCGGGCGCTTACTTTTTGTCCACGAGAAACACTGACAGAACGCAGGTTGCAATACACTGAGATGTATGCGCCATGTCGTACAAGGACACCCATGGAGCCCTGAACATTAAACACAGCACTCACCTCACCATCGTATATTGCTCGCGCAGCAGCACCAGAGGCGCCCTGTATATTGATACCTTTATTATCCAATACTACGCCAGGCGCACCTTCCACACCATGCTGTCCGAAGTGACTCACTACGCGACCACCAGCAACCGGTGATGGCAGGCGACCTTTATTTGCCTCAAAGCCACCACTGATGATACGGTCTGCACTACTGAGCATCACAGCATCGTCGTTTGCCTTCTTTGCTTCAGCAACCGCCTTGTCTGCCCTTACCTTATCAGCCTCAGCCTTTCTCTCTGCTGCCACACGCGCTGCTTCTGCCTCGCGTGCCAATTGTTCTGCACGGGCACGAGCCTTCTCGTCATTAGCCTTTGCACGAGCCTCTGCCTTCGCTTTCTCCTCAGCAGCCTTTGCCTCTGCTATGCGTCTTGCATTCTCACGGGCACGAGCCTCTGCCTCTGCCTTCTTACGTGCCAGTTCCTCTGCCTTACGCTTAGCGGCAGCTTCCTGTTCAGCCTTACGCTTTGCCTCTGCAATAGCTCGCTGACGAGCTCTCTCCACTTCCTCGGCAACGAGTTTATCAATCTGCGCATTGAGGGCAGCATCTTTTTTCTTCTGATCATCGATAACGGCCTGAATGGTCTTCTGCTGATTCTTCAGCGAACTGACAATCTTCTGCTGCTCATCCTTCTGTGCTATCAGCGCCTGCTGTTCACGATGTCCCTTGGTAAGGAGCGTTGACTTCTCTCCTCTTACTGCATGCAACTGACTACGCTTACTTTCCACCTGCTTCTGCTTCTCCTGTACTGCCTTACCCTGTGTACGCTGATAAGCAGCATACTGCCTAACGAAACGCATGCGGCGGTACGTCTGCGTCAAGTCTTTCGCAGAGAATATGAACATCAACTGATTCTGAATGCCACGCTGTCGCGCCATATATCTCATGGACTTCACGTAACTTGCCTTGCGCTCGTTGAGCTGGGCTGTAAGGTTATCCAGTTGCGACGACAGCATACCGATATTATTATCCAGTATGTGAATATCATTGTTGATGGAATCAATAGACTTCTGGCGTCGTGACATATCAACACTTATGCGTTCCAAGTCCTTCAGTTTCTGAGTCACCTGCGCCTTGTTTGCACGCAGCGCCTGCTCTTGTTTCTTTATATTCTGCTTTATCCTTGCTTGTTCGTTACGCAGTCCACTGATAGAATTCTTTGCCGGCGCCGCCTTTGACGTAGTGGCACGACCTTTCGCTGTCACAGTGGGCTTCTTCGCCGTTGTGACAGTTTTCTTTGTTGTGGTGGTTCGAGCCTTAGTCGTTGTAGTACGCTTTGTCTGTGCTGGCGATACGACAACCATCAGTGCGAATAATATAAGGAATAAGAGTCTTTTCATTCTTTACATGCTCATTAGTTTACCGAGTAACTCCTGCATAGACACCTGACGATACTTCTCGTTTACATTTGTCTTACCCTCGAAATTCTCTCCTTCCGTTACCTTTCCGACCTTAAACGAGAGATTGATATCGCCCCTTCCCGTTTTTGATTTGTCAAGAGAGAAATCAAAAACACGTCCAGGTGTGAACTTCTCCTCCCATATTCTCTTCTGCATCATATTGAAATCAAGCGGAGTCTTGGCAACAGTGCTTATCTCACTGTACGAAGCCTTGCAATACTCCTTGTCCAATCTATTGACGAGAAGAATATAGTCTGGTGTCAGTTCCAGTCGTCCTACCTCCATAAGTCCGTAAGGAACGATGGTGATACGTATCACCTCGTTTGTACGCATCTGCAGTTTTCCATCAACAGTGATGGATTGTCCCATCACATTAGCAGTGATATCAACCTTTGCAGACAGGCTTTTCTGCTCCATCGGTGTTGCCGTCGCTGCTGAAGCCGATGGCTTTTCTGGTGTTACCGATGGTTTTGATGATGACTGTGCCGTCACATTTGTTGCTGATGTAACGGCGTCTGTACTATCCTTCTGAACAGATTTCGTTGTCTTACAGGCAGCAAGCATTGCTACCGCAATCATTGTATAGATAAACTTCTTCATATTACAATTTCTTTCTTTTAATTTTCTTACGTGTCAAAGCCTCATCATCCACTCCTGCATCAAGGGCTCTTTGCCACATTTGCAGGGCTTCATCCTTACGGTTGAGGCGATAATATATATCTCCCGCATGCTCCAATATGTCACCTGGTATATCAACGCTATCACCTTCTGCTTTAAGAGCCTGCTCTATGTAAATGCAAGCCTCTTCATAACGCTTCTGTTGATAGAGAATCCAGGCATAGGTATCAAGATATGTTGCGTTATTCGGTTCTGCCGTGATAGCCCTGTGGCTCATCTTCTCAGCCTTCTTCAGTTCCTTGTTCTCCAAAGAGAGGAAATAAGCGTAGTTATTCAGACACACCACCTTGTCAGGATCATACACCAGACAGCTGTCATACGCCACGAATGCCTCCTGCATACGATGTTCTTTCTGCAACACATCACCAAGAAGCTCGTATATATCTGCAGCGACATTATCCGCCGTAGCCTTTGTTATATTATTGGCACCACGTCGCAACGAGTTAAGAGCATCCTGATGATGCTTATTAATGTACTGCGCCATACCGAGATAGTAGTACAACACTGGTTCGTCAGGCACATACTCCGTTGCTATCTTACACTGCTTCACCACGTCTTCGTCAATGCTATCCTCCCACATCAGCTGTATCAGCTGCATTCGTGCGCCGACATATTCCGGAGTTATCTCAAGCACCTTCTCCCAACCAGCACGGATAGAATCCTTAGGTGCATTCTTCATTATCATATATGCCACCTTCGTCTCTGCCACCTCCGATGTCTTCTGTGGCAGTTGCAGCACACGGTCAAAGAGTTGCATGACGCGCAGCGAGTCGCCTCCCTTACCTTCGCTATCCTTGACATATTCCCTAAGCATCGTTACACGTGCCGATGGTTCTGTGCGTGGATTGACAAGCATATCATAAAGCAGCACATCTGCTTTTTCCGTCTCTCCCTCACTGCGGTAATAATCCATGAGCGACATCTGTCCTTGCGCATTATCCGGTTCTTCCTTCAATGCCGCGAGGAATGTCTGCAGTGCTTCATCCTTTCGTCCGTTGCTGAGCAACCAGTTGCCGAGCATCACTTGCAGATTCATATCATTGGGATGAGCATCAACCAGGCTTTTCAGTTCACGGTAGGCTCCTTCTTGGTCACCCATGAAGGAATACGCCTGCATCTTCGTCAGTGTCAAGTCCTCCGACTGTCCATCCTGTACTTCTATCCTGCTAAGCGCCGAGAGCATCTTGTCATATTCATGCTGTTGTTCATAGATACGCGCCAGCATCTCAAGATAGTCCGTACGGTTAGGTTTTTGCTTGGCGAGCTGTTCGTAAACGTTTATTCCCTCCGCCATATTATTCTGCATGAGGTATGTACGCGCCAGCCTTTCCGCAAACTCTGTATTGTCCGGTGCTAACTGCACTGCACGCTTCAGGCATTCCGTTCCAAGACTATCATGTTGCAACACGAGATAGAACATCGATAGAGAATAATATGCCTCTGCAGCATCAGGATTCAGTTCTATGCTTCTGCGATATAGTTCGAACGCCTCGCCGTAGTTACCCATATCCTGCTGTCTCACCGCTTCTATATAGCAATAACGAGACAGCGCACCACGCTCCGTCCCTTTCAAAGCGAAAGAGACAGTACATGTGCACAGCATGACAAGAGTCAACAATATAATATGGTAGTTAAACTTTCCCACCGCTAATAATTGTATTCTTTTACGTTAGCCTAAGGCAAATACAAAGCACTACTTCACGCCCGTATGTCCATAGCCACCCGCACCGCGTTCCGTCTCATCGAGTTCTGTTACGGCAACAAGCTCTGCCTGCTCATATCGCGCTATGACCATCTGAGCGATGCGCTCTCCTGGGTTTACGACGAAATCAGTATCGCTGAGGTTTACCAGCACCACGCCTATCTCACCGCGATAATCCGCATCAATGGTTCCTGGCGTATTAAGAACCGTTATGCCATGCTTCAGTGCCAGTCCGCTTCGAGGGCGCACCTGGGCCTCGTATCCTTCTGGCAACGCCATATACAGTCCTGTTGGAACAAGGCGTCTCTGTAATGGTTTGAGTGTGAATGCTTCCTGAATGTCTGCACGCAAATCCATGCCGGCGCTCTGTACTGTAGCGTAAGCAGGCATTGGCTGCTGACCTTTATTGATAATCTTTACTTGTATCATTTTCCTTATAAATTAATAATGTGCAAAGGTAATAAAATATACCGAAAGCACCAAATAAAAAGTAATAAAAAAAGCAGTCTATCATTCCCTGTGTGGGAGTGACAGACTGCTTTTCAACGGAAGAAACCTTACGTGAAGGTATTACTTTCCGTGATGCTCGTCGCTTACAGTGAGCTTCTTACGACCATGTGCACGACGGTTAGCGAGTACACGACGACCGTTCTTTGTTGACATACGCTCACGGAAACCATGCTTGTTTACGCGACGACGATTGTGTGGCTGGAATGTTCTTTTCATTTTAGTATATTTTTGTTATTTTTTATGCCTATTTGGGTACTTTACACAAAAGCGAGTGCAAAATTACTACTTTTTTTTATAATGTGCAAGAAAAATTGATAATTTAGCACCTTTTACAAGTAAATTTTATGCCGTTTTGCCGTTTTTTGTTATTTTTTTTGTAATTTTGTGCCGTTATATGCGCATATTAGTATAATTATAGAATAAGAAACATGATTAATTCACAGGACATTAAGAAAGGCGTTGCTGTCCGTATGGACGGTGGCATTTGGGTTTGCATTGACTTCCAGCACCGCAAGCCAGGTAAGGGTAACACCATCATGATCATCAAGCTGAAGAACGTTACTGACGGTCGCGTATTGGAGCGTCGTTTCAACATCGGCGAGAAGCTCGAGGAGGTACAGATCACACGTCGCCCATACCAGTATCTTTACAAGGAAGGCGAGGACTATATCTTCATGAATCAGGAGACATACGACCAGACACCTATCCCTGCAGAACTCGTTACAGGTGTTGAGTTCATGAAGGAGTCTGACATCGTTGAGGTTGTTAGCGATGCTGACACTGACACAGTGCTCTACGCTGAGATGCCAGTAAAGACTGTTCTCCGCATCACTCACTCTGAGCCAGGCGTGAAGGGCGATACAGCTACTAACACTCTTAAGCCAGCAACCCTTGAGACAGGCGTAGAGATTCGCGTGCCTCTCTTCATCGAAGAAGGTGAGCTCGTACAGGTTGACACCCGCGACGGTAGCTACCTGCAGCGCATCAAGGAATAATGAGATATAGTATTATCATACCAGTATTCAACAGGCCTGACGAGGTGGACGAACTGCTTGACAGTCTCACTCGTCAGGTCTTTGACGATTTTGAGGTACTCGTCATAGAAGACGGTTCAAGCATCCCTTGCAACGAGGTATGCAAGAAATACAACGACCGTCTGACACTGCGCTACTACAAGAAGGACAACAGCGGTCCGGGACAGACACGAAACTTCGGCGCAGAGCGCGCAAACGGAGAATATCTGATAATCCTTGACAGCGACGTAGTATTGCCAGAAGGCTATCTCACCGCAGTAGAGGAAGAGTTGAGACAAAATCCCTGCGACGCATTCGGAGGAGCAGATGCTTCACACCCTTCTTTCACACCAGTGCAGAAGGCCATAAGCTACAGCATGACAAGTTTCTTCACCACTGGCGGCATACGCGGAGGAAAGAAGAAGCTGGACCGTTTCTATCCACGTTCCTACAACATGGGAATACGTCGCGATGTATATCTGCGTCTCAATGGTTTCAGCAAGATGCGCTTTGGAGAAGACATCGACTTCTCATACCGCATCATCGAGGCAGGATGCAGCAGCAGACTCTTTCCCAAAGCATGGGTATGGCACAAGCGCCGCACAGACCTCAGGAAATTCTTCCGCCAGGTCTATAACAGCGGCATAGCACGAATAAACCTTGAGAAGAGACATCCCGGCACGATGAAACTCGTGCACATGCTGCCAATGGTGTTCACCGTAGGCGTGATAGCACTGGTACTCATCTCCGCAGTATCAAGGGCATTGATGCATTACGAGCCAACACACTTCTGGTTATGGTATGCACTGTGCATCACCGCATTGATGCCGCTGGCACTCTATGCCATCATCATATTCATCGACTCCTTCTTCATGCACCGTTCCATCAAGATAGCGGGACTCAGCATCGCCGCCGCCTTCGTACAACTCATGGGCTACGGTTTCGGATTCATTGAGGCATGGTGGAAGCGCTGCGTAAGAAAGAAAGACGAGTTCCAAGCCTTTGAGAAGACATTCTACAAATAACCGAATTTTGTTAATTCAACAATTCGTTAATTCGCTAATTTGTTAATTCGAACCCATGTGGAAGGTATCAGAGATATACGAACCTGAAGAGACACGTTCACACTCCGTCAAGGAATGGTCGGAAGAAGACCGCCCACGCGAAAGACTCATGAAGCATGGGGCAGAGACTCTTTCCACCGCCGAGCTGTTGGCTATACTCATCGGCTCAGGAAACACGGAGGAGTCTGCCGTTGACCTCACAAAGCGAATACTGAAAGACTGCAAGAACAACCTCTCACTGCTCAGTAAGATGTCACTGTCGCAGCTGATGACATACAAGGGAATAGGCGAAGCAAAGGCAATAACGATAATGGCGGCTTGCGAACTGGGACGCCGCAGGGAAAAAGAGACACCCTTCACGCGCCCACTCATGGACAGCCCGCAAAAGCTATACGAACACCTATGGCCATTGATGAGAGATCTTGACGTAGAGGAGTCGTACCTGATAATGATGAACCAGGGACTACGCCTCATTGACACGGTAAAGCTGTCACACGGCGGAATAACAGAGACATCGATGGACGTGCGTCTCATCATAAAACACGCCCTTCTCAACAACGCCACCGTCATTGCCATAGCACACAACCACCCCAGCGGCACAGCAAAGCCAAGCCGCGACGACGACATGATAACAAAGAAGGTCAAAGAGGCATGCACAACCATGCGAATACATCTCTCCGACCACATGATCATCACCGACGGCGACTACTACTCCTACAACGAGAATGGGAGGCTGTAGGACAATTGAGCAAGATGCAAACTTGCGAAATATGAATAAACAATATAATAATGACACAAGAAGAACATTCACAGATAGAGCAGCGTATCATTGAGGTACTGAAGACCGTCTTTGACCCAGAGATACCAGTAAACATATACGACCTTGGACTCATATACAAGATTGACGTTGACATGGAGGGTAAGACAGACATCGACATGACATTCACCGCACCATCATGCCCTGCTGCTGACTTTATAATAGAAGATGTACGCACGAAGGTAGCAGCCGTTACTGGTGTTACCTCCGCAACAGTCAACATGGTCTTTGAACCGGAATGGGACAAGAGCATGATGACAGAAGAAGCACGCGTTGAATTAGGATTTGAATAAATGGACGATTCCTACTTCATACTCACTGCAAACAACACGCTTTCGCCAACTAATCATGAGATAGGCGAAGGTTCTACTTGCATTGTAAGCATTGAGTGGCATGACGGCAGGCGTGTCTTCGCAAAACGCCTGAAGCCTGAATACTGCGGTATAAAGTTATACGAAGATGCCTTTCGCAAGGAATATGAGATAGGCAATCGTCTTAACTCTCCGCAGCTTTCACAGTATATCTGTATGGGTGATGACGGATGCATCTATGAAGAATATATTGACGGCAAGACTCTTGAGCGTTTGCTCAACGATGATCCAGAATATTTTCTTAACGAGAGGAACCTGCGAAGGTTCTTTAAAGAACTGCTTCTTGGATTGAATTATCTCCATTCTCGACAGATTCTGCATCTTGACCTGAAACCACAGAACATCATGCTAACGCGTCTTGGCAACAGTGTTAAGATTATAGACCTCGGCTTTGCATACTCTGACTCTTATATATCATCTATTGGAGCCACAAAAGAGTTTGCTGCGCCAGAGCTTCTTGATGGTACAATGTTGCCAGACATCACCATGGACATTTATTCCATTGGACGCATACTGCATTACATTGCCAATAGCACGAAACAACCTCTTCCCCGACTTTTCCTTACTATACAGGAGCGTTGCACACAACATGACCCAACCTTACGCTATCAGTCTGCAAGTGAAATCCTAGAATTGCTAAACAATAGCAGTCAACAAGAAAACAACAAGAAACATTCTCAGAAAAGTAGCAAGATGATGGTCATCAGTTCAGCACTCGTCCTGCTGATTTCTGTTGTACTCGCATTTACATTCCATCGAAGCATCCCTAACACATTCCGTCTTAACAACCATCTCGTCTGTCAACTCATCAGTAGTGACAGCTTAACTGTAGCTATTACCCACGACACCCTAGCGACATACAACCTAAAGGACGGAGAGATGGACATCACCATTCCCTCTACCATAGAGCACAAAGGCAGAACATTCACCGTGACAGAGATAGACTCCTGCACCTTCATGGACTGCAAGCCACTCATCGCCATAGTATTTCCGCAGACACTAAAGAGCATCGGCAACCGTGCCTTCCTTGGCTGCAAGAATCTTTCTCATATCAACATCCCCGACAGTGTCACGCATATTGGAGAATACGCATTCCGTGAATGTGCCATAAACTCCTTACGCCTACCACTGTCTTTGGAAGTACTTGAATCTGGTATATTCTCTTGTTGCAACAAATTGCGCGAGGTAGAAGTTCCACAAAATGTAAAGGAGCTACGCCGCGATGCTTTCGGCGGTTGTTTGCACCTTGAGCGCATCACACTGCCCGAGGGACTTCAAGTCATAGACCGTGGAGTATTTTGGAAATGCCGTAACCTAAAGACCATCACCATACCATCCACCGTAACACGTCTCGGCGACTTCGTCTTCTGGGGCTGCAAGTCCCTCACCGATGTCTATATGCTCAACCCTGAGCCACCGCGCATCACGGACATCTTCGAGGGCAGACACCTCCGCATCCATGTACCACAAACTGCTGTCAGCGCATACAAGTCAGCGCAATACTGGAAGGATCATGAGATCGTTCCGATAGAGCAGTAACAAAAAAACATCCCTGTATCAGTCATAAAAGACTGTGCAGGGATGAATCATTTATACATATAC
>JAGHTW010000155.1 GCA_018065145.1 Candidatus Prevotella equi | reverse complement strand
TCAATAAGCTCTTCCTCTAAGTATTCAAGACGCTGCGTCTCGTTTAAGCTTGTGTTTTGTTCAAGCGTCTGCCCATACGTCCTGATCCCTTTTTCTGTCTGCTTTTTCTGCATCTCACAGATATTTTCCCAGTACCCCATTATTATTCCTCCTCGTTGTAATCATCGCAGTTATATCCATCATCATATCCGTTTGTGTAGCCCTGCTTATATCCATTCGAATACCCATCAGCATAATCCAGATAAGTAAAATGATTAGCTGTGAATATTCCAAGGAAGTAACATAGTCCACAAGTTGCAATCAATGCAAATATCATTCTTCCACTCCTTCCCAATCAATCTTCTGTCCGCAATACATACAGTATGGCTTGCCAATGTAGAATCTGTTGTAATCGCAATCGCATGAAGGACAATTGTATGTTTTTTGACCGCTTTTTAGAACTTTTATATTTGGCTTTTTCGGTATATACTTTTCAAGTGCTTCAATAATTCTTTCAGCATCTTCATAACTATCAACAAGGAATGCTTTCCCGTTATCCAGCAATTCCTTGTATACAAATATTTGTTCATCAATCTTCATTGGGTTCTCCTGCAGTCTGCTCTTTCACAAAACCTTTAGGCAATGGCATCCAAGCATCAACCTCATCCAGCCAATCGTTTCCATCCTCATCTCCTATTCCATAATCATCGTTACAAAAAACAACTACGGACACCCATTTACCATTTCCTTGCGAAATAAGAATTTCATCACCGTCATCAGGAGTTTCAAAATCTGCCATCTTCGTTATGTCATCATCGTCATAATATTCCCGTTCTTCTTCTGTCAAATCTCTCCATTTAACCTCTATCCATTCACCAAATTTAGCCATCCGTTTCTCCTTTCATCTGCTCCGCAATATCCCAAATTAAACAGCAGTCTAATTTCGAACATTCTTTTCTACATTTACTACCACACATACATTGATTCGCTATTCTTTGTGCAAACTCATCAATCATCTGTCTGCGAATACTATTCTCATACTCCTTCAGTTTCTGTTCTGCACATGTATAGCACATACATTCTGGCTTTTCTTCTTCCATTCTGTGTGGACAAGGTGACTGACAACTCCACGTGTCAACATTGTCATATATAGCCTGTATAAGATTATATCTAGTAATCATTCTGTTCTCCTTCTTCTGTGTATCTCAAAAACAGTTCAACTACTTTCCCAAAGTCGCACATTCCGATATTAGAACACCACGATTCTACAATAACTGAATTGAACTGGTTTTCTCTAATATACTCTGTAAGATCTTCAAGAGCATCTTTCCGACCTTGTTTGTATGCATTGTCTACCAATTGCTTAATGTTTGTCTTCATTACGAACCCCTTTCCCTGTTATCAGTTCACTATAAGGTAGTGTCTCGATCCAATCACAGAAGGCCTGCCACTCATCAAGCTTGTGATTTCTTCGCCATCTGTAAATAGCTGTGAGTGTCTCGTAATTCATCATTACAGTAGATCTCTGGTTGTAACTACTTGGCAATAGCTGGATCATCTGCCACCACCACATTTTTTCTTTGGTTTCAAGATACTTCTCTCTGCACTGGTTAAGGCAAACAATAGTGTTTTCCATGTTTCTCAATGGAATCCTCTGCCCCCATGTCATGTTTTCCTCGCGCCACTCTAAGTGCTCTGTGCTGAAGTCATTAAGATCAAATTTTTTTGCCTGAATTTTATGCATGGTTGAGCAAGAATTTCTTACCGTGTGTAGATATGTGTCCCATTCCTTCCACCAGTACATGGGGGCAACGATATCGCAAAGCACACACAACATTCTTTTGTACTTCGCGTGCGCTGATCCTGCATCTGCCAAACTATTCATAAGCTTCAAATCATTTTCTCCAACAAAGAACTCATAATCTGCTGTTTCTGCTGTGTCGCAGTCCTCAACATAAGTGATGTAGCTATCACTTTTCTCCCAACTATTCATCGGATTTCTCATCCCTCTGATAACCGCATCCCATTGTGCAGCGCTAGGCAGTACCACATTTTCAATTTTTATCATTCGTCACACCTCTTTTGTTCTTACAATGTCATCCAGTTTGCAGTCAAAAAACTCTGTCATAATTACTAGGTTGTCTATTGTCGGCATGTGATCGCCCCTAAACCAACAATATGCACTTACTAGGTTTTCCATGTTCATGTATGCCGCAAGATCTTTTACTGGTATGTTTCGTTCTTTGAGCATATTTCTTAAGTTTGCTCCCGTAGCTTTCGTATCAAGTACACGCAATCAATCGTCCTCCCTCTGCGCTGCACATATCGCCATAATAACCATCCCACAAAAACATCCAATTACTGCACCAACCAAAAAAGAAATAATTACCATTCACTTATCCTCTCAATAAAATTAGTTGACATAAAATAATCCAGCAGATCATCTGAATCAACAAAATCCTCCAGCAGATCAATCAACTCTTCTTTGCTAAGATCCTGCATGCATATTTTGTTTATGCAAGAAACGCAATACTGTTTGTCATTGTATGTGTAGTACTCCCCACCTGCTGCCGCGCAATCGCATCCACATTTATCGCATGCCACATACAAAGCAGCACGCATTTTGTTTTTTCCGCATCTTGCACATGTTGAACATTTTTCGCATTCACTAACTTTTTCTGACCTAATCATTGTCACCCTCCATAAAATCAAAAATACTTATCTGAGCCATTTCAGCATCCAGCCTTTCCTTTGCTCTTTCATAGTATTCTGGATCTAATTCGAACCCCACAAATTTATGCCTTGTTTTATGGCATGCAACCAAGCTGCTTGCGCTGCCGACGTGTGTATCCAAGATAATATCCCCGTCCTTTGCATATTTATTCAATAACCACTCGTATAGTTGAACTGGTTTCTGTGTAGGGTGAAATCTTGCCTCTTTGTTTTTCATGTCTCCCTGCAGCATACCGTTGTACAGGTATCTGAACACTCTTGCCACACCATTTGAGCACCATGCAAGTTCGCAATCAGCAAAATCGTTGCTCATTTTTTCTTCGCATCTTTTATCCCAAACTATCCAGCTTTTTGTAGGCGGCAAGTTATCTGTAAAATAATTTCCACCCCATATTATTTGCCTTTTGCTCACCCTGAATAGTTCTGTAAAGTATTCTTTACTGGGCGGCTGCGTGTCCCATAATTTATGTCCAGAATAGTCTTTTCTTCTTGCTTTGCATTTGCCTCCAACAATTGCAACGCCGTTTGTATATGCCATGCTCCCAACGCCTATCCCATACGGCGGATCAACTATAGCAAGATCAAAATAGTTGTCAGGAAATTCCTTCATTCCTTCCATACAGTCCATATTGTAAAACCCAAAATCTAGCATCACTTATTCCCTTTCGTTTTAGTGATCGGATCTTCAGGAACATCAAACCAAATGCCTGCGTCTTCCATCAGTTCTTTTTGCCATTGCTTCAACGATATTTTGTTATCAGCATACATGTTTAAATTTTTATTAAGCTCTGTGTATATGTCTTTAATGCGCTTCTCGCCGTAACCGTGCATTTCGCCCAGAACAGTGAAGAAAAATATCATGTACCGAATAGCAAATTCATTTATAGCGTTCTGCGGCTGGAGCTGCTTCTCGTCGATCCAGTGGTTAAATGTTCCCTTTCTGAATGCGATATCCTGCTCTGTGTAGGCATTGTATTCCAGCACGAGGAAATCACACTTTTCAATTACTGCTCTTCGCATCTCCTGCAGATCAATCTCGCCGTTCAAATATTTTGTTTCGTATGCATCAACAGCCTTGCTTACTGCATGAATCCTTTTACCCTTGAAATCTTTTTCTTTCAGCAATGTATATCCGCATATGATTGACATTGCAGTCCAAGGAGTCAAATGTGCCATTCTTCTCTCCCTTGCAACCTGATTACAGATTTTTATAATTTCATCTCTTGTGTAGTGCTTCTTTCGCATTTCTCCTCCTAAATCTCCTTGATCCTTATGTGGTGAACATATAGCATCAACTTTCTCTTAATAGTAAATTTTGCATATGCTGCAGAGCTGGGATCTCGGTATCCCTTTACATCCTCTACAACCAGTTTCCCGTCTTGCATATACGTGAAATCTGCAATGTAAGAACACTCTTTCTCAATGCATTTTCTTTTCGGTTTTCCGTAACCAGTAACCTCTGCATATTGTGATGGTATCAATACAAATTTCTGCTGCAAATTTAAGTCTGTTATAATTCCTGCTTTTTCTAAGATCTTAAGCTCTGAATATCTAGCAGCTTCTTTTTTGCTGTCAAACTTAATACCGTCAACAAGTACTTTTACTGCTTTGTATTTGTTCATTGATCCTCCAGAATACAAGAAAGACAGTGCAAGATCCCTTCTTGTACTTACTTTAACTTATATTAACTTAACTTATATTAACTTAACTTATATTGAGGCAACCAAGCGGCAACCATCTGGCAACCACTTGGCAACCATTACTTAAAAGTTATTTTTAAAGGCTTATTTTGTGGCTTTTCTTCCTCATCTTCCTCATCTTCTTCATCTTCTGGTGTGAATGAATAAACATTGTTTTTGTGCAAATAGAGCTGTGATCTCTCATCTTGGTGCAATGTCGGAGTATATCTATCTTTTCTAATTGCATTTGCCATAAACCAATGCTTAATACAGACAACACCAGAAGGGAATCTGATGATATATCTTTTGTTGATCAGTTCATTCATGTCTTCTTGCGTCGCATGTGCTTTGAACATGCAAAGTGAAGTTTTGTTTGTGAATCCATCATCGTCGGAAATCATTGTAAGATGCAGAAAAAGAGCTTGCTGCGCGGAGCTGAGCGATAAAAAATTGTCATCGTCCGTAATCTGCCGTGTTAGCATTCTTCTACTTCCCATTTACATGATCCCCCTCCTGAAATCCTCATAAAGAGCCTTTGCTCTTTTGATGTTTCGGAATACAGATATCGCTCTGTGTGTTTCCTGCCGAATGTATCTGTTCAGATCCAGCATGTCATCGTGTGTAGGTCTGTAATATCCGCCGCCTTCACGTGCAAGAATTACAAATTCCTTCTTTTCTCTCTCAATGAGCTGTCGCATTGCTCTGTCGTTGTAACAAATATCAAGCTCAATGCATTTTGCCAGCAGCATCTCTCTGCTGATCGCGTTTTCTCTTCCTTCAGGGATTAAGTCAACAATAGTAAGATTATTTATAGATTCCCCCTCGGACTGTTTAACATAAACATGAAATCTATTCATAACTTTCCTCCTAGTTAAAAGGCAGTTCTTCGGCAATTCCGTCAGGTATAGACATAAAACCATCATTGCCAGTCATGGGCTTTTGCTCTGTTTTCTGTTCGCCTGCGTTCTTGCTCTCTGCAAACTCAATTTCCTCAACCATAACTTTTGTCTGTGTTACTTTCTGGCCTTCCTTGTTCGTGTAGGTTTCATTCTGGACTCTTCCGCAAACAACAACCTTGATTCCCTTTTTCAAGTACTTTTCAACGAACTCGCCCTGCTTTCCGAATGCGGTACAGTTGAAAAAATCCGCGTCAGGTTCTCCTTCTCTCTTGAATCTTCTGTCTACTGCGATAGAAAAGTTTGCAACTGCAGTAGGTGTTGCTCCCTGTGAATATCTCACCTCAGGATCTTTTGTAAGACGTCCCATTGCAATAAATTTATTCATTTGTTTTATTCCTCCTTATAATTCTTTCCGAATACCTCTCTGAAGCTCATATTTGCCCCGTATTTCAATTCAAAACACTCCTGTGCATATTTCTTTAGCTGCATGTCTAAATCGCGGTTAAAATGGACGCCAGCGCTTCCAGTGTGGTGTGCATGGCATAGCCAAACCTTAAGGCCGTACTTCTCAGATAGTTTTCTGTTTGCTGTTCCATAAATCACGTGATGCTCTTCCAGTCCGTAAGTCGATCCGCAAACATAACATTCTTTTTCTGTCTGCATTATGCTTCGTGCCATGCGTTCACCATCCTTTCAAGTTCTCTTGGCGGTAGAACCTCAATGCCCTGCTGTTTTGCCTCGTCCACCGTCCCTGAAATCAATACATGCATTTCGTGCGTGTCGTATGTGTGCGATCCTCTGAAAACCTTGTAAAATACAATCTCTTTGCCATTCTCAATAGATGATCTGCAGGGCGCGCAGTGAAGTGTCATGTTTTCGAACATTTCTTCAGGTTGCACATTCGCCTTAAACACCACTGGCGCGCCGTCAAGATTTAAAAGCTGCTGCCCATAACTGCATATGAGCATATTTTTTACATACTGCTTTGATAGATTTCTCTTGTCTGCGATCTTTCCCACAAGGACATGAAAATATGCATTTGCATCTAGGCTGCGTTTTTCTCTGTGCTTGTGTGCTATAACATCCAGTTCAATACCATTCAGGTCGTTTATTTCTTCCGTACTCACGGCGTCGATCTCAAATGTGATCATCAATTTTCCATTCATCACATTGCGCGTGATTGTCGCCAATCGTCCTTTAGTTTCCATGAGCCGCCTGCCATTCCATAATGTTCGGTATGTGTTCCATGATGTTATTAAGGCTTGAAAGATTCAGCTCTGATAAGTCGCTTACTTTGTAAAGCTTGTAAATGGTTGTAAGTTCGATCTCGTTGTCCTTCAGCGTGCTTACAAGCTTATCCATGTACCGTGCAGGGATCTGAGTAGTAACTTTGTCCTTTTCTGCAGTTCCGTAAGTGAAAACAACCTTTTTTGTATTAGAATTTACAATCTGCAGCTTTGTGATTGTTCCGTCTTCGACAACCATCTCCGATACATCAAACTTGTCGTAAGTTGTCCAGCGTCCATTGTTCTGTTTCATTTCAGCTTTTACCCAGATAAAAGGCGCTGTATAGAGTTCGCGTCCGATGCCCCAGCAAAAGCAACTCCTTTTGAATGAGTCACTTGACTGCCCTTTCTCTTTCTCTGTGTAGGATTCTGTTCCCACGTCCTGCTTCCAGATCCACTGCTGCAATTCCTTGTTGTAAATTCCAACGCTGCAGAACAAATTACCGTTGATCAATTCGTGCTTTCTCTGCCAGTACTCAGCGCCAACAGTCTCATCCAAAATACGCATGTCACATCTTGCGTCTTTGTAAAGCAGCAAACTTACTCCTTTTTCGCTGGCAGTAGCAACTCGGCACTCTACCTCACTAGCTGTAAGATCTCTAAATTTCATCTCATGTCCTCCTTTACTATTTGATTGTTATATGCTTACCGCGCTCACCAAGGTGCGCCCATGTACATTCGATTCCTGCAGTTGCAAGCTCTTCAAGATGCTGCCTGATCGCGTGATTATCGTTCTGGGGAATCATCTTGACAAATCTGTTGGGGACTTCTCCGTCAATGATCAAAGGACGCTGGCCGCCGTTGTTCACAAGTTTGATCCTGTAAAGTCCAGCCTGAACGCCTTCCCTGTCGTCGTGCCCCGTCGCAATAAGTGCCATCTGCAAAGCAAGCTTCAGCTTTTCGATTCTGTTCTTAACAACTGCAGCTTTTTCTGCGAGTCTGTCGGCCTCTTCCATAAGTGCCTTTGCGTCTGCCTCCATGCTGCGTATAACTTTTACATATCCTTCCGCTTTAATTTCAAGCTCACCCTCTACTGCTTCAAGGGTGTCAATAATTACCTCATCTGCAGTCTCGCTGTCTTCCAGCATCATCAGCAGCTCTCTGTACTCTGCTGTAAGTTCATATAAATTGCTCATCTTTCCTCTCCTTTGAAATCAACCTGCATAAAAGTCACACCAAACGCGTCAAAACTCAGAAACAAACTTCCGCATTTGATCTCTTCTTTCAGCTCTTTTTCTGCAGCCTCTGCAAGAACCTGAATGCCTTTGTAAATGGGCACTACTGTCTTTGTGTCAATGCCCATAAATGTGTCACTTACATGAACACCTAAATCAAATCCGTCTTCTCTCACTTCCTGATATGCTGTAGCGGATAAGGATAGTTTTCGCATCAAATCAAGTAAATTGTTCCTTCTTTCGTCTTCCATCATCTGCCTCCTGTTATTCTTTCCAACTGTCTGCGCATTCTCTCGGTTTTTCTGCGCTTCTTTGCTCTTTCTTCCAATACACACTCGACTTCTGAAATCACCACAAGCACAAAAAATGCGATTGTAATTACAAAACCAATCTGAAGCCATATTGAGTTTTGAGAATAAATTTCTCTATTAACAATCAGCCCTGCCAGTATTCCGATTACAAAATTCTTTTTCATCTCTCTTCTCCTTCTTCATTAAAATTTCGAATTTTTCAATTCCGTTTTGCTGGCAGTACAGTCTGGCCAGTAATTTAATTGCGTTGTCCGCCTGAAGCTCATTCATTTATATACCTTCCTTCGGTTTCTATGTACCGTTATTCGGTATACATAGGTAAAAAAATAAGATCGCTATAAGATACCCCGTATACATTCTCCATTCGCTTAACAACATCCACAGGTGGATATGTTTTGCCAATTTCGTAATTACGAAGTGTGCTTACAGCAACCTCTAATTTTTCTGCGGCAACAGTCCGAGACATTCCGACATTAACTCTTGCAGCCTTAAGTGTGATACCCATTTAACCGTCTCCTTTCTTCATCTACCGTTTTTCGGTATTACATAATGTAATATATACCTAATGTCGGTATGTGTCAACCTTTTTTCGGTATTTTTTTAATGAAAATATTGATTTTATTGCCGAATAAAGGTAGTATATTGTTAAACACAAAAGAAAAGGAAGTGATTAAATGAGCAACAATTTAGGAAATAAAGAGACGTTAGCAAAGAATATTTTGCGTTATGTTGAGATCAAAGGAATAAGCTGTGCAAGACTTGCGGAAGAAATCGGCGTTCCTGCAACTACACTGAGTAACTGGGTAAATGCTAATACTTATCCAAGAATGGACAAAATCGAAATGATGGCAAATTATTTTGGTATAAGCAAGGCCGATCTCGTAGAAGAGCAAACTGCAGTGAGTGCAACCGCTGCGAGATCAGCAAAGCTTGTAAAGAATTTTGAAAGACTTTCGGATCGTGACAAATTGATAATTGAAAATATGATTGCTTCTATGCTTGGTTAAAAATATATTCATTTAAAAAAGCGTAAATGTATTCAAGTATCTTTATATTATCAATTTTAGTTATCATCTGTATGATTTCATCTTTGTATCCCATTTGTATGCCCCCTTTCGTTTATAAGTGGGATATAATTATATTAGAACACTTGTTCGATTTTGTACATTGGCAAAACTAAACAAAAAAACCATATCACATTTCTATATCATTAAGTGATAAGAAAGTGTTAAGAAAAAGGAGGATAAAAATATGAAATGTGTAAAATGTGGAAGTGAGAATGTAAACTGTACAACCAGTGCTGTTGTAAAGAGCGTGAGAAGATCCTTTTTGTGGAATCTTTTTATGATCTGTATTACTGGAGGCCTCTGGCTTTTGTGGATGCTTGTACGCCGTAGAAAAGAAAAAGTTATAATGATTACTACTGCTACATGCAACGATTGCGGAAGATCTTGGGAAGTGAAAAGATGATAAGAGCAGCGATTTATCCTAGAAAATCGAAAGAGAAAAAAGACTCAGACAGTATGGAGGCGCAGGTTTATAACTGCACTTCATATCTGGATGGAAAATATGGCGCAGGGAATTATGAGCTTACACTCTATGATGCAGATTATGGATTCACAGGCCATTCTATGAAATATAGAAAAGATTTCCTGCGCATGATGAATGATGTGAAGTTACACAAGATTGATCTGGTTGTAATTATGCGTTATGACAGAATAGCGCGTAATATGAGGGACTTTTGCAATATATTCCACGATATCGAGGAATCTGGCAGCAGTCTTGTCTCTGTCAGTCAGCAGATTGATACATCAACACCATACGGCAGGAATTTTATGTATCAAATGGCCGCAATGGCGGAGCTTGAATGGGCGCTCACATCTGAGCGATACAAAGATATGCACCGCTTCAAAATATCTCACGGACTGGCCTACACTGGGAAACTGCCGCGCTTTGGATTCAAAATCGAAAAGATTGATGGATACAAAAGAATTGTCCACGACAAGGAAGAGGAAACGCGCGCAATCTTTGAGCATCTCCTACTTAGCAAAAACAAAAATGGCACTGCAAAATGGGTAAGGGAAACTTACGATCCTGATTTTACTCTCAGAATGCTGCAGGCAATGATCAACTCTGATTTATACATAGGCCGCGTCAGAGAAAACGACAGCTTTTGTGAACCATATTTCACTGAAGAATACATGCAGAGGGTGAGATCCTTAAACTGCATAAAGGCTGCGCCGTCTGGACTACATTATCTGTATACTGGCATGATCAAGTGCCCTATTTGCGGATCTAGGCTTGCTGCAAACAAAAACACCATGCGAGGCAAGACGTATATTTATTACCGCTGCCCTAGTGGCACAAAGGGACTCCACAAACATTTTGCAGTTGGTGAACAGTATCTGGAGGAAACAATGATCAGCAACATCAGGCTGTATCTGGATTCCTACACAGCGAAAATATCTTCATTAACAACCAGCGAAAAGAAAAAGAAAACTAAAAGCATAGAGGATCTGGAGCAAGCAATGAAACGTCTGGATCACCTGTATGAAATGGGAAGACTTGACATTGACGAATACGACAAAAAGATCAGAGCAATTCAAAAAGAAATTGCTTCTCTGTCTGATCAGCTTGTGGAAAGAAAAGTTGCAGCTACCAGTGTTGTGTTTGGAAACTGGAAAGAGATATACGATGAGCTTACAAAAGAAAACAGAAAACTATTCTGGCAGAACATTGTAAGGGAAATCGACGTAAATGCCAGCGGCGAGATTGATGGAATTAAATTTGTCTAATTTTGTACTAACCATACATAGACCAGTGGTTATGTTATTTTAGTACATATTTGTACTATTTATACATTTGCCAATGCGAATGTTATTTTAGTACAAAACAAAGTGGGGAGGCTTTTTATGCCTCCCCTTTTCTTTCCTTATTTAATAATAATCTTCTGTCCTACACGGATTGTATACGGTGATTTAATGTTGTTTTTCAAAGCAATATCCTGCCACTTTACATTAAACTTGCGGCCAATGCCTGAAAGTGTGTCACCCTTCTGCACCACATATGTCTGTGACTGCGTTGCAGGCGCAATTACAGCGGTATTTCCTGCAGGTACATATTTTATGCCTGCGTATTCGCAAAAGCCCTGTGCGGCCTCTTCAGCGCACTCTTTGCAGAATGCATGCGACTGCATCAGCTTTGCTTCATACTCGTTTGTCATAAATCCGCACTCAATCAGCACACTGGCCTTTGTTCCCATTACGGAACAATTGCACATAGCCAAAGACTGCGTTTTGACGCCTCTGTTTGTCTGCTTTGTACCTTTAATAAGATATTTCTGGATACATTCTGCAAGTCTCTTTGAATCTGCAGGGTACTTGTTTGAGATCAGTGTTTCAATTCCCTGCGCGCCGTTGTATGTCTTCCCGTCGCCGTAAGCGTTAAAATGAAAAGAGATTGAATAATCACACTTTGCTGCTTTGATCTGTTTCTGTCTTGTTGAAAGTGCAGTGTCTACATCATCTGTTGCATTGTCATCGTTCCAGCCTGTTTTAATATAAGGCACGCCGCAGCGATCCATAGCCTGCGCAAAATAAGACGCTACCATTACATTTGCCCAGTGCTCTGCATAACCGTCTGGAGTGCGCTTGCCTGCAGTGTATTTTATATCTCCATGTCCTGCATCAATTGCTATCTTCATCTTCTTCCTCCTTGATCTGCTCTTCTGTTACGTGCTTGATCCTCTTTACAATAGGCATCAGAAAAGGCGGCATATCTACACCGATATCAACCATGTTTTCCAGAATTGAGATCATCTCATTCAATACCAGCCAGATCGCAACAACGATTGCAACAATAAAAGGAAATTCCAAAGGAATCCCTGCGCTTTCTACTGCGTACTGGATCAAAATATCAATCCATGATCCCACAATTATCAAAAGCCATTGGCATACCTTTTTTGCGATCCCTTTAATTCCTTTGTAAGAAGAAAGTTTTTCTCCTCTATACTTGCTGGCAATTAAGCCAGTAATATAATCAATCACATTGCATCCAACAAGCAAATAAACTGGAATGGCAAGCACACCAAGAAAGCTTGTAAGAGCGCCTACAGCAGCAACAACAATTACTTTAAATTTTTCCATTTTCCACCTCATTTGTAGACTAGGCAAGCCCTTGCAATCCCAGCCGTCTTCTCATCATAAGGACGCATCCTACAGAATCTTCCACTATATTTCAAGTGTGGGCATCTTACATCTTAACTTGCCAAAAACAACAATTTAAACGTGTTTTTTGCAAAAAATCGGCAAAAATGGCACTTTAAATGTTGATTTTAACTTGCTTGTAACTTGATTGCGCCTTTCTTATGTCTCCGCAGAGATTAAGCTTTCATGGTCACTCCGCAGAGTTCCAAGGGCATTAGTTACGATTATGTCTGCTTAATAATGCTTTTTAATCCTCTTGCATTCTTTTGAGTCTTTCCTGTTGTTGCAAGGACAGTTCTTCCAATAAATGCAATTTGAGCATTTCTTAATCTGCATATTACACCTCGTTGATACGCTCTCTGACTTTCTCACGATATTTGGACGGAACATCCTCAATATCCATCTTGCCAGCCTTAACCAGTTTGAAATAGAAATCTACCATTATTCGTCACCTCCAAGTACAATGCTTGTCAGAATATCGAGTGCTTCAACCAAGTCTTCGATTGTGGTCTGCTCTGCATCTTTCTCAAAGTCTGATTCTTTCAAACCAAGTTTCTTGATTCTTTCTCTCTGTGCATCCGTCATATTAGTTCACCTCACTCAACTTGATAATGTATTCCAAAAGATAGCTTACATCCTCACCACGTTGGTCTGTTATGATGATATGCTTTGATGCATCAAGAGTAGACAAGCTGCGAAGGAAGGTAAGGTCTTCTTCGGAGATGGGTGTAGTTGTCGGTTCTGCCAACTGATAAACAATTAGAACATCGTTGCTATTGATAAAAGCATTCCATTCTTCAAGGCTGTTGGTGTGTGCCTTATCACGTACCATAAAACCAGCACTATCGGACGTTGGATAAGTGGTAATCTTATTATCACCACTTGTAATTGAATACCTTGAAGTTTTTGAGTACACATTGCACATCACGTTAGGAATATCATTCTCACCTTGTCTAAATACAGAAGTATCTCTCGTATATGCTCTGCTACTACCTCCCATTTGCCAATTAGGAATTTCTTTTGCTTGCTTATCATTAAAAAACCATTCCCACACACCACGTTCAACGTCCAAGGTATCTTTTACATCACCGATGGCATACATCGTGCGAGGTGGAGTGATGGAATAAATATTGGTAGGTTCTTCGTAAGGTGTAAACTCATCAGAAGTACCATTGCCAACTTCCAACATTCCCTTGAATGTTTGTGTAACTCCACTCGCAATATTTCCCATCTGCAATGTCAACACATCAGTTTTATCGAAAGTGAATTTACCACCAACAGCAACAAGGTGAGAATAATCACCACCAGCAAGCATTACATAACAAGCTGCACTTGAAAGGTTCGTGAAAGTGTATTTTCTGTTTTCAATACTTCTCAAATTAAATGAGATTCCACTAATCGCAAAACCTTGGTTGTTCTTACACACAACAGAATCATCTGTAAATGTTGTTACTCCAGAACTAGGAACATTTGCATTTTTGTGGTCTAACAGATTACGACCTACCACCTTAAAGTCCAATCTCTCAACCCCATGAATATCAGAAGGGAATGAAGGGTTAGGCATGGGAAGACCGCCCGTGTAGGGTTCGTAGGTATGCTCTACTGTTCCTTTTTCAAGCATAAGATTGTATGCGGTTTTTGGATAAGAAACGTCTTTTTGCCACGTTCCGTTATTGTCAGTAGGGTTCAATAGATAAACACCAGATACAATCTCATTCTCGCCTATAGTTATCGCACCAGTTGCAGCTCTGCGACTTTCCAAAACAGTATCATATAGTTGAAGCCTTGCTGTTCTTGTAAAGTAATATTGCCCTGCGGGAATTTCCATTATTGGCGTTGTTCCATTGTATGAACCAATAATAAATACAAGTGTGGCATTGATTGGTGTTCCACCAGCGACAAGCTTTCCTTCGTTATCAATGTCTATTTCAATACCACTTACAGTAAAATGTCTTTCTTTTAATGATAACAACTGATACCCATTAGTAGTCTCTTGATCTGCTTTGCCGTACACCTCTTCCAAACTCATGTACTTTGCACCACTAGGAGCAACACTCATTCCAGATTCGGTCTTCTGCTCAAAGTCATATACCTGACCTTGTGACAGTTTCCAGAGAATATCCAATTTCTTGTCTGTGCTGTCGATACGCTCTGTCAGCTTGTCATCAACAGATTCAATCTTGTCGGCATTGTCATCAACCTTCTGTGCCAAGTCGATACCGAAGATGTATTCAAGGATGTACGAACAATCTCTGCCATTCTGGTCTGTGACTGTCAAGATCTTGTCGGTTGCAAGATGTGACAATGTGCGGAGTGTAGCAAGGTCTTCGGTTGAGATGGGTTCTGTAATTGTATTTTCATTTTTTGCAACTACTGTAATAGGTTTATTATCAATAATAGCAAGGAAATCACTTACAGACTTACTAGCATCTGCAAAAGCAATAATGTTAAAAGAACCAACAGTTACAGTAACTTCACCCACTTCTCTTAATGTAGTGTGGAAAAGACCATGCGTACAAAGTGCGTTTGCTTTTGTTCCAGAAGGAATGCTCTTCTTTGCTGTATAGAAATTCGAATGATTGTTAATTACTTCTTTGCTCCAACTATCTGAAGCAGAATATGTTTCGGTAACAAAATTCCACTTCCACACACCATTCTCTACATCGCACACATCCTTATACTCACCGATGGAATATAAAGGTCTGGGTGGTGTGATTGAGAATGCATTACCGCTGTACGGCTCGTAATCGGTATCAGTACCTTCTGCAATCTGAATGTTGTTTAATGTAAAGCCAGTAGGAATACATCTGATATACAAATAACCATCTGCTGTAGGAGTAATGCTTACACTTGCTCTTCCCAAGGTTTTTACACTCACAACCGCATCAGAAACAGCGCCAATTACTCTTGTTCCATTCTGCATAGATGCTTCTTTCGATACGGCAAATGCAATTCTGTAATCGGATGTAGGAAGTGCCGTCACATCAAAAGATGCTGTGTATGTCTTGTTTGCTTTGCAAGGCACACCATAAACTGTATCTCCACCAACTAATCGCTTTGCAGAAATAGCTGTAAATGAACCATAGAAGTCCATTAAGTTCTTGCCAACATAGGAAAAGTCCATTCTCTCGATTCCAACAATAGGCTGTGGATATGAAGGATTAGGTGATGCTCCATTCGTGTATTTCTCCCATTCCGTCAAATCACTCCTAGAAGAAAGCATAGGCTTTGCTACAATGTTGGTCACAGTAGAACCGCTAGGAACTCTAATTGCTATATATCTTGCGGTTTCTGCTGTTGTAAATGTCAATTTTTTGTTAGCAGAATTAAGTGGCATATCTGTTCCACTAATTGCACTACCATTACTATTGAGCAATCTGATTGATACATCTCCAGACTTGCTATTAAAGCCATACATGGTATATGTTCCACTAGGGATATCGGCAATCAATGGAAACTGAATGATAGCAAGAGAATTAGCTGTTCCATTCACAGAAAATTCACCGTCTTCAACATCAACAGTAATTCCGTATGATGTAATACTCTTGTTTTCAACATTCAACATCTGATACCCATTAGTGGTCTCTTGTTCAGCCATGCCATCAACACTCATCAATGACATGAATTTCGCATCTGTTGGAATATCACTTGCACCATGTTCTACCTTGCGGTCTTTGGTGTAGGTCTGGTTCACGTTCAGTTCGTACAACGCATCAACACTTCTGTCGGTGTTGTTCAGGTGTGGTATATATGATTCTTCGACTACTCTTCCGATTTCCTCGTAATCCGCTTCGGTGATTACATAATCTTGACCATCGACACCATTCTTAACAACGTATGTATATTTGCCGTTACGTCTGGTGATAGTTACGACAAGTTCACCTTGTGAATTATATACGCCAGAAATATCCAGCTTTTCAGCACCAGCGGCGGCATTCTCTGCATCCGTCTTTGCTTTGTTTGCGCCACTTGCAGCATTGTTTGCAGAAATAGTAGCATTATTTGCTCTGTCGGTTGCAAGTGCGGCGTCAATGATAGCATCTTCTACATTGTCAATTGCTTTTTCTGTCTCGGCAATTACTTCCTCTGCCTCTTCAGTAGCGGCCTTAACCGCATCAATTGCAAGGCGTGCGTTTTCAATTTCACGCTCGACAATCATGGTCGCATTCTTTGCATTGTCTGTTGCGTTCTTTGCATTGTCTGTTGCACTCTTTGCCTTTGCCGTTGCATCCTTAGCAGCATTGGTTGCAGAAATGGTTTCTCTAGCTGCATTTGTAGCATCTTCTGCGGCCTTATCAGCACGCTCAACTGCCTCATCAACCTTTTCATTATCCACTTGTGCGACAATCACACCGTCAAGGAATCGCATTTTGATTTCTGCAGCAGTGTAAGCGCTGGGATAGTTACCATCTACCAACTCAGTTGCAAGTGTTCCACTAATAAACACATTTGCCGTTTCTGTTTTTGCGACAGATTTGTCAGTAAAATTTACCTGCGCTTCAATGTCGATCATGTGTCCATTTTCTGTCGCAAGCTGCAATGTCTCTTCCTGCGTCAGCGCAATGGAAAAAAGGCCATTGCTGAATCCTACACTGGAAGAAGGGAAGCGCTTTGTAAGGCGCTCATTGCCCTTTAAAGTGAAGATAGCTTCGTCTACTGCTTCGATATTCTGGATATCGCTTGCAATAACGATCATAAGTGTTGATCCACTTTTCATGTTTTACCTCCTTAAGGCATATCATATTTATAAGAAATCTCAACAAAGAGCAAACTGTTTGACGGAACTGGTGTTGGCGGAATGGTTGAACTCTTTGTAACCACAACCTCGACATTGCTGTACATCTTTCCTGCTCCTGCTGGTTTTGAGTGAATGATTCCACCTTCATAGCCATAATAACTTAAAGGTCTCAAAATACCATTCATCCCTTCTTTGATTGCAATTTTAACTGTAGCATTCGCAGGATAAGGGTCTGTAGATACTGTAAGCATTACGTTTGGTTCGTAAAACTTCCATGATGTGCTGTAATAGCGCTTTTGCATAACTGCATCTGGAAGAGCCGCTTCTGTTGCCGCTTTAAAAGGAGCGTAATCTGCCCAAATCTCATCAATTGAAGAATTTAAATTAATCATGTTTGATTCGACATTGTCTAATATCTCATCATGCAAACTGATTCGCATTTCTGTTACATCGATTCTTGAATTTACATCAGATAGTTTATCTTCTGTGACAAGCTTTTTGACTACACCACTCTGGAAGCACATGTACACAGATTGCTTTCTAGTATCAGCATCTGTGCTTACCGCAAACTCTCCAGCAAGTAATCTTGTGGGATCAAAATCCTTGTCCAATCCTCTTCGCATTCTAATCGCCATGTTTAGCCTCCTTTAACGCATTTATCTGCTCTTGCAATGACTGCACCTTTTTCCAAAGAACAGCGATCATATCATCATATGTAATGCCAAGATAATCATTGCCATCATCACCCTTCATTGGTTCAATCAATGGCTTTTCTTCAAATCCAGCATTATCAAGTGCCTCATCAACATCCTGCGCAATAAAACCAAGTCTAAGAGATGGATATTTTTTCAGCCTAAAAGATTTGGGATTTATACTATCAAATAATGTTAAATATTTGTCATCTAAATCCTTGATATCTTCCTTTAAGCGCCTATCAGATGTACTACTGATTGCAGGAATCGCAATCAGATTTCCAGTTGCTGACGTCTGCCATATTCTGCCAGTGTAGTCGGCAGAAGATCTGTTGTAATGGAAGTCGATATATGGTTCTGATATGCTTTTGTTACCATACAACTCAATACCGTCTGCATTTACTTCAACACCAGTAATCTTTCCACCTTCCATTGTTTTACCTTTGATTGTATCTCCAGTAATATTTTCAGCATCAACGCTTCCAGCTTTAATACGTAGCGCCTCTAAATCATCAATCAAAGCACGCTTTAATACTGCATCATTGGCAAACAAACTATTTACAATTGCCATGCCCATTTTATCTAGTCCGAAATCGTAAGACTGGCCGCCATTGTTAGAAATTGCAAAAGCATTTGCTGTTAGTTTCCAAATCACTGTGGATTCTTCAAGTTCTTCCTTATCGTGCATGTAATATATAAATCCAGAATCGCCAACATCTACAGTTTGATATAATCCAGACTTATCGTTTATTTCGTTCTGCAATCTTTGCTCTGCAAGTTGTCGCATTGTTCTTTCTTCTTCTACAATAGCCTTTGTGTCCTGCAATACCTTTGTATAATTGGAAATAGGCTTTAATGCATTACGCAATGCAGGTTCCGCACTGTTTGAAAAAGTAGTAAATCCGTTGTATACAAAATTTATATTTGTTAAGAACGATTTATACGTGTTGCCTTTTCTGTCAACAATCAAAACTCTATCCATAAACTCTGCCAGCGGATAAGCTACACTGTCTCCAGTAAAAGGTCTGAACCTTGCGCCAACGAGAATCGGTGCTAAATGGTCAAAAACTGCATCGTTATAATGCTTCTCTGCAAGTGGATTTGTAAGTTCTAGGATGTAACCTTGATATCCCATAAAGGCACTTCCCATTCTCACACCAGTAATAACAACATCGTCTGTTTCGACTCTTAAGTTCTTCCATGAATCCAAAATGTGATAGTTTATATCTCTGTACTCAAAATCTCCGCAATCCTCATTGTCTCCATCTGTAAAAGAAAAACTACCTCCATCAAGATTTGCGCCATCTGTATACTTGAAAGAGCCACCATCTTTTTCTGGTGCAAAATCAAAGTAATCATTTGTATAAGAAATAATTTCAAGCTGTCCAGTTCTTGATATTCTTGCGTTTCCAACAGCCAGCATTGCAATAAGGCCAATCATTTCTCGACAAGTCTTATTGTTAATATCTCCCTCAATCACAAAATCGCTGTTATAAAATGATGATGTTGCAAGAAGAATGCCAGCAAAATCACAAACATTCTGCAACAACTGATAAAGTGTGCACGGAGTGTGAAACCATAAAGGCTTGTAATCTATATCTGCCTTATACATATCGTCCAGCGCTGTGATTGTGATTGTTGTTCCTTCTGTTTCTGGCTGCAATACTGTGAACAATCCCTCGGTAAACTCATCTACAATTGAATCGTTCTCAAAAACGCAGTAAACGTGTAGCCTTGCACCATAGAAATCATACTTGGAATATTCATCATTGAAGTTCTGAATTTCAAGCTGTACAGACCGACAAATTGCTGCTCCCAAAGGGATTCCATTTGCATCCGCACTATCTACTAAAGTGTTGTTTCGCACTGTAAAATCATGGTCTCCAAGTTCAAGAACAGTTCCGTCAGCAAGCGTAAACACTGCCCGTCTTTTGAACTTCCTAGATTTTAGCATCGCTTTTCTATAATCTGTTGAAACATTAATCATAAGTGGTCAACTCCAGTCATGTTGAATGAAATAGATGTCATATATTCCTTATCTTCTTCCATCGTTCCAATACTCAAACTACCCTTTCCAACATAAAACTCGCCAGTCCTCCACGCTCCATAATATGGAGAAAAATAAGTAAGGTTGAATGATTCGCCAAGCGCTACAAGCTGCAGCAGTTCTGCCGCCTTGTCTGCAGGAACGTGTGATGCTGAATAGCTCAACTGTTCTACTGTAAACAAAGGCGTAAAGAATCCGCGTCCGTCCATTGTTCGTGTAGAATCGCTGGAGAATGTTGTTTCAAGGTTATATCCCAGATCCTTTTCTGGCTGGAAGATTTCAATATCGTTTATAAGTATTTTTCTCTGCATGTTTCCTCCTATGCCAGATTAAAAGGATTGTTTCCGTTAATAGTCTGTCGAAGTTTTGCCTCTTCAATCATTTCCTCAAACAGTACGCGTCTATTGATAGATGCGCTGAAGTTGTAAGTGCCGACGCCCTGCTTTGATTCCGCAAGTGCTTCCAAAAATGCCTGCTTCATGGTAGACAAAGGCGATACAACCTCTGTTTCTCTGTTATTGTCGCCAAGGATCGCAGCAAATTCTCCGCTTGATCTGGGGACAACTGTGCCGCTTGCAAGTCTGGGAAGATGTAGCTCAACAAGCTTATCGCCAAAACCAATATGCTTTCCACCCAATCCAAAAGGCATCCAGTCTGGTACGTCAATACTTATCGCGTTCAACGCTCCAATAAGGCCATTTACAATACCTTCATAAATGTCAAGAATTGCATTTGCTATTCCTGCAACAATGTCCTTGATACCCTTCCATGCTCTTTCCCAGTTTCCTGTAAACACTCCAGCAACAAACTCTATAACGCCATCAAGAGCGTCAATAATATGCAGTACAGCGTCTGTGATTCCTTTTACCAAAGGAGCAAACGCACCGATTATGAGCTGTATAATTGCCTGAATCTGAATTGCAAAAAATGTAAAGAATCTACCGACAGCGTTTAAAATGTTCTGGATCTTTCCGCTTCTATCACCAAGGCCAGAAACAAATCCAGACCATACTTCAACAAGCTTGTTTTTCATGTTTGTAAAAGCAACCTTTAAAGTCTCAAATCTGGCCATAAAGTCCTGCACAAATTCGCTGTTTTTAAATGATGCCCACAGTTCTGCGAGTGTAGCCTTCGCGCCATCAACAAAGCTCCTTACTTTTTCAGCAAGCATTGCAATTTTACTTTCAATCTCTACTGTCTCAAACATTTCGTTTGGATTCAGAGACGCTCCGCCGCCTCCGCCGCCAGACGACTCATCCTGAAATGTTCTGACTTCATCAAGTCCGCTTAAATATGTTTTGGCCTGCTTTGCCGCACCTCCAGCCTTTTTAAGCGACTTTGCATAGTCGTCTGTATAACTAATAGCTTTTGTAAATGTTTTTGCCCCTGTGAGCGCAGCAAAAAACATTCCTACTTTGTTTGTTGCCTCTGCAAGCAGGTTGATCACAGTTGAAATCGCAGGCGCTGCTGCCTGAATCAAAGGCGCAAATGCTGCACCTATTGAGTTTTTAAGCGTCAGCAGTGACGATCTCATCATAGTTACTGCTTCATTAAATGGATTCATGCCATCATTGAACTTTGCAAGGTTCTGCAGTCCATCGTGTAGCGCCTTTACCAAAAACAAAGAAATCGCTCCTGCAATCTTTGGCAATGCTTTTAACGCAGTGGATGCAAGCTTTGAAAAGCCATTCAATGCGCTGCCTGCAATCATTTTGAGCATTTTTCCATTAAGCTTTGCAATACTCAACGCAGTCTTGCCTGCAGCTTTTGCAGTTTTACCCAGCGCGCTATTGATTTTCTTTATTCCTGTAATTGCATTATCAACAGTTATTCTTGTATCAATTTCTATCTTACCCATTGCTTACACCTCAATAGAGTAATTTTCTCAGTTCTTCTTTTTCTTCTTCATCTCTTTCGTTGCTTGCGTCCTTCAAAATAACAAGATCTTTATTTTCTCGGATAAATTCCTGCTCCCATTTTTCCAGTTTTTTACCTTTGGCCTTTTTCTGTCTCAAATGCAGAACGTGTGAAAAAGTGCTTTCGCCTATTTCCATGTAAGCTGACAAGAACGTCCACCAGTGCATGTGCTTTTCCATTCTGATATCGTGTCCTATTACCTTATTTACTGCAGGTATTATCAACTTTGCATCCTGCTGCCAGTCCATCACTTTTGGATGCGGTTTTGAATCGCCTTCACCCATATCGACAAACTCACAAATCTGATTGATTGCTTCTGTTTTGTCCTCTATCTTGTCATATTCAGGAATCATTATTTCAAGCATCAATCTGGCGCGGATTTCGTTTGTTTCAGATTCTGTCTCCCCTACCATTTCAGGATCAGAAAGAGCAGTGAACAGATCAAGAACTACACGGAAATCGGTTCTTATAGCGTACTCTTTACCATCCACAAATATTGTTTCAGGCAAGTACCAAACATTATTTGTGGTACTTCTTTGCATACTTGTCTACCTTTGTTCTAACGCGCTTGATTCTGGTGTTTGTGGCCTCTTCTACTGCCTTTGCGATACCATTTAAAACGCCTTCGCAGTAAAGATCACCACTCTGCAGGATTGCCAAAGGTTCTGCTTCCGCAAAAAATACGTCAGAGCAGGGCTGCCCTAAAAGATAATCGAAAATGTCTCTGATTTCCTGATTCAGTCTGTTTGCGCATTCTTCGTCTGTCTCATCAGATAATTTCCGCATGTTTTCGAATTTCTCTGCTACTTCCCCATAGCGCTTTGCCAGTCCTGTATCTGCAGGATTAAAACACACTACACCAGCGGTTCTTCCGCTTGAAGTAACAACCTCAAACTCTTCTAAATGTTCCTCGATTACAATTTTACCCATCTTTTTGTCCTTCTTTCGTCATATTACAGCCCTTCCACAAAAGTGGGCTGCTTGTTCTCGATTGTTGCTGTACCCTTCTTACGGTTTCCGCAAGGGTGAACTGTATAAGCAATATTAAGGCTGCCGCCTGCTGCGCCGCCGTAGCTGGTTACTTCAAAAATGCAGTCTTCCTGCCATGCGTCATTGCTGCCAGTGGTCTTCTCGATAAGTACCTCTAAGTACTTGCCTTTTGCTTCATCGCCTGATTTTCTATTCATGGCAATATCCTTAAGGAACTCATAAATATTGTCATCAGGATTTGCATAATATGTGTCTACACCGATGCTGGGAGCGTATCCAGTGTCAGTAACACGATCCTCGCCGAGGATGTTCTTGCTGCTGTCGAATGAACCGTTCATCTCAACGGACATATCGTCGATATCTTCACCAACAATCTGCCATGATGTACCTGTGCCCTGTACAAACAGTGCGTGTGCTTCTCTCTTAAGCTTCATGTTTTCTACCTCTCAAATTCATTGATATAAGTTGCTGTTATATTGATTACCCAGTTTTCTGCTTTGGATTCGTTTTCGCTGTCTAAATACGATACTGAGCTGCGCCTGATCTCATCAAATTTCCTTCCCCTTGAAAGATCTGGATAAGACTCCAGTTTGTATTCCTGCGTACCCACAACAATGGGCTGCTTTTCCAGCCATTTTCCGATATTGTCCAAAAGCTCCTTGGCGTTTACTTTTCTGCTTTGTGTAAGTCCGCTTGCTCTAAAAACCAAGATAAAAGGATATTCGCATATCTGTTTAACTCGTCCTAAGATATTTACGTCTTCACGTGCAATTGCGCTTCCGCTGGTCGGAAACATTGCCATGCCGCTGGTAGATCCCAACGTGGAATATTTAACCTCAATTCCATTCAGTGCTGGGCAATCATTAAGCAGATCAAGCAGCGCGTTTGTTACAACCTCTTGGCCGTCAATGTCATATAAAACCTTATCTGCCATGCTTCACCTACTTTCCAGTAATCTGCAAATGTGGAATTACTGAGAAATCTGCGACTGATGTTATTGCATACACTTTGTCGTATTTATCACGCATGTAATCATAAAAGCCATTGATGTAATCATCGTCATTTACTACACCAGTGTCATACGATCCATAAACAAAGAAATCAAAGTCCTGTCCGCTGGTAAAAGTGATATACTTTACAAGCTCGTCATTCGTTAAATTTCGGTATTCTTTTGGCAATACGTACTTTTTACCACTAATGTATTTTACGTCGTCTACAACGCTGTAATGCACGTTTAAAACGGCATTGTCTGCGGATGATTCACCGTAACTATTTACAATTACTGCTCTGTCCTCATTTAAATTCACATTACGCAAAATGGTGGGATACCACATATCCCCCAGTCTGCTTGGCATTCTATTGAATACCGTTATCGTGTCTTGATACATAGTTCCCACCACCTTTTAAGTCATACTCTATACGGATACATTCCTCGATATAGAAGATTTACACCGTTGCTGTCGCCCACACCACTCAGGTAATGTTCCGCAATTCGTGAATAGTACATTCGCTGCTCGCTGTCACTGGCTGCAACTGATGCAATCTCGCTTCCAGTCTCATATGAAACGCTTTCATTACCTGCAGACATTGATTTCACAACGCCGCCGCTGGCGATCTTTCGATTCATTTCTTCAACCTTTGCGATTTTATCAACCACAGCAAGGATCGCACGCTTTACAGCTTCTTTACTGTATTCATCATTTGGAAACGCCACCCTGAGTTTGCAAATTCCATCAACTCCAGTTGTTAAATCATTTACGATTTTTTCAGCATCCCAGAGGATTCGATTAAATGATTTTTCCACTTCGCTATTTGCTCCATACAGCAGCGCGTAATCACTATATGTGTACTTCATCCAATCACCCCTGTTCTGCGATAAACTCTTCAATGATTTCTGCTTTTCTTGTCTTGGTAATGGTATAGCCTAACTCTGCAGCAAGCGCCTTGATTTCTGAGATTGTCATATTATCAAGCTCGCTTGCTGAATAACCAGTTAAACTATACCCTGCTATTCCCCCAGAGGAGCAGTGATTGTACCCTTGATAACGCCTGCAGTCATGTCTGCAAATACCTTGATACCAGAAAGAACGGTATCATCTGCAGTCAGTCTGTCGTAGTCTGCATACTCATGGATAGCAATAAGGCCAGTCTCATCAGATGTGAAGTCAAATGCCTTTGCAAGATCGCTCTCATTTGCAGGAACATAGTAAGCAACAATGTTTTCCTTTGCAGTTGCAAAGAAAGTACCAGCAGTAATTGCGCTGTTCATAACAACAGTGCCAAGGCCGAGGAAGTTCTCAACGTACTGGAATCCGAATGCATTCTGTACAGTGATTGCTGCCTTGCCAAGATAATCAGCGATATCAAGAGGATTCATAAAGAATACAAGTTCTACTGAATCATTCTCAAAGATATTTGCAAGCTTGCCCCATGCGTTTGCAAGTGCTGCCTGAGTACCTTCACCAGTTGCTGTAGGCTGGCCAGAGATGGTAAGTGAGGAAATAAGATCTGCCTTAATTCCATTCTGGATATCCTGAAGCATCTTGTCAGTGGTCTCGCCTACTGCCTGATCGAATCCCTTGTCAAGAATTGCCTCTGCAGATGTAGCCTTGCGCCACTTGTTCAGGGTGATTTCACCAATAGGAACATCAGCGGTGCTGTACTTTGAAAGAGGAATGATATCACCCTCTGCAACTGCGCCACTTACAAGAGAACCAGTTACGGTATGTCTCTTAAGTACAGTGCCTGCCTGCTTGGGGATCATTCTGGTTACACCCAGAAGCTCCATGAGTTTCTTGGTTGAATATCCGAATCTTGATACAAAATCAATCTGTCTTACGGTTGCAAGATCGGCATTTTTGATAAGGTTGTTTTCTGCTGTCTTTAAAACTTCATTTGCCATAGTTTTTATCCTCCAATATTTGTTTTTGGTTAGCGGCCATACTCGTGATGCTGCATGGTCGGTGTGAAATCATTACTGGAAAAGATCTTTATGCTGTGAGATTGCCTGAAGTCTCTCACCGCGATCCTTAATAGCCATAATAGATTCCTTTGTTACATTTCCACCTGTTGCACTTCCTGTGCTGGTAGATGTGAATTTCGCAGGCGCTTTTGCCTCAGGCTGCTTAAACAACATTTTACTGTCTTCAGCTTCGCTCAGGGCTTTAATTGCCGCTGCTACATCTTCCTTCTGGTTCTTGGATGCCTTCAGCGCATCTGTATCCAAAAGTGCTTTGATTGCCTTTGCATTAAGTCCGTTTGCACTGGAAATTGCATCTTTGATCATGTCGTCAAAGTCTCTCTCTGCAATCTTAGCTGCATAATCGCTTTCGGCCTTTTCTGCCTTTGTCTTCCAGTCTGCAAGATCTTTTTTAATGGCCTCAACGTCCACACCCTCAAACTTCTTCAAAGTTTCCTCTGCAGTCGTTGCTCTGGTTGCTTCCTTGTCTCTTTCAGCAGTCATATCGTCAAGCTTTTTCTGCACTTTTCCGATATCCTTGCCGTTTTCTGCCATTACAAATGCAATCTGTTCCTCTGTGAGTCCTTTTTCTTTCAGTTCGTCTGTTTTCATAATTTCCTCCATTTTAGGTTGTTTTAGGTGTGTAACCGCGTCCACCATGAATTGTTTATGATTTGATATTTAAGGCATATCTGCCAAAGCGCAGTTGCATGATTTGAACATGCGTCTCTGCATATCTTTTGATTACAGCGCTCTTAACCAGCCTAAACTAAACTGCGTCATGCTATTTCCGCCGAGTACAGAAATAACAATCCAATCCGAAAGAAGGACACAAGATGATGTGGATTGCTCCACCCTTTTATTTTACATCAAGCAAAAATCCAAAAAGTATGCACCTTTAACGCAAAAAAGGGCAGTTTTTACACTGCCCCTAGATACACGAATATTATACTCTTTCAAGCATCTTCATGTATCTTTCAATGGTCTCGCGTTCCTCAGGTGTATCTGCATCACGCTTCAGTTCTTTCAGCTTGCCGTGCATATCCTGCATAAAGTCATCCAGATCCTGCAGCATATCCTGTTTTGCAGCCATGCTGTGATCATTTCTGTATGCTCTCTTTGACTGCATGTATCTCTGCTCGTATCCGTTCATTCCGTCATTATAAGAATTTCCGCCGTCGTATCTTCTCGCATATCTGCCCATAGCATCGCGTCTTGCGTATCTTCCTCTTGCTCCGCTTTCGCCGTCAGAATATTCCTCCATTCCTTCAACAGTCTTCAGATCTTTCATCATGTCGATGAGTTTATATGCTGTCTCCAGATTCTGTGTAGTCAGTCCTTTTTCTGCAATCTTTTCGATCTCTGCGCAGACAATATCCATCATTTTTTCCATGTTTGCCATATCAACACCTCCTATCGCACATACTCTATTCTGATATAGCCGTTTACAGTTACTTCTGATTGATCAACAGTGATATAAATATTCGCAATATTTCTGTATTTTGTCAGAATTACTTTAATGGCATCCACCAGAGAAACATTTGCAACGCCAACCGTCTCCCCGTCAGGAGGAGCAGGAATTGTTGCAACAACTGACGCTCTTGCGCCATCTTCTGCGTAAATGCTCACAGTAACATTTTGCGCTGCTGTTGCGCTTACAGATATTGTTGCATCAACGTCAAAATTCCCGTTCTGCGGAAAATAAATGATACCGCGTCTATTGATGATCTTTTCGTTTGTGTTTGATTTTGTCCGAATAGGGATCACGTTGTTTGCTTCTCCTGAAGGGACAAAATAATTATCAATCTGTCCTAAAAACATATTTACACCTCCATAAAAAAGGGCGTCCCACGTAACATGAAACACCCTTTCAACTAAGCCTAATGCTCCAAGTTACCTATGCGATTGTAGTGCCGCCGTAATTGCAGTTGCAGTTACATCCCCAAGGGTTCGGAACATTGAAGCTGGGAACGGGCAAAGGTTTGAGCTGGTTGATCAAATACTGATTCTGTGCAGTCTGTGAAGCAGTCAAACGCAAAGATGCATTTTCATCGCGCAATGCGTCAAGCTTGTCCTGAGTGAGTCTTTCAAGTATTCTGTCGCCAACCTTATCAATTGCCTGCAGAGTCGCGCAATTCTGTGTAGCCATTGCGTAATTTGTATCAGCAAATCCTCTTTCGATCTGTCTTGATACATCGCAGCAGCACTGCTGGATCTGTGACTGAATGCCTGCGCCAGTAGATCCGATAGTATACTTAACGTCTGCAAGGTTCTGCTGAGTCTGGCAGCAGCAATCTTTGATAGCACCCTGAAGCAGGTTTGTGTTCTGCATGTTACCGATAGTATCCTGAGTAACTGCATTTCTTGTCTCATAGCCCTGTGTTACCAGTGCAGTGTTAAGGCCTGCAAATCCCTGCGTCATTGTGTTCTGTGCTGACGCAAAACCGTTGTTGATGGTATTGTTCAGTGCAAATGTGCTGTCACAAATGCCTGCATATACTCCATCAATCTTGCGCTCCAGTGTTGCATTGTCTGTGATAAGTGCGTAATTCTCGCCAAGGTATGTGCCGCCATTGCTGCCGCAGTCGTTGCCGCCCCAGCCGCCTCTGCCCCATCCGAAAATGAGTGCAAAGAGAATGATTACCCACCAGCCTTCGCCGTCACCAAAGCCACCCATGCCGCTTCTTCCATTGCCCTGAATCAGAGCAACATCACTTGCTGATAATCCGTCTGTCATTGTAATAATCTCCTTCGATTATGATATTTATATAAGTGTGCACCTTACATACTATTTGAGAATGCCGCGCAACTGGTTTGCCATCTGCTGCGCCTGATTAAGCTGTGCCTGTGAGATCTGGCCATTTGATAACATATTCATCACAATTTGCTTTGGATCTCCTTGCAGGTTCTGCTTAAATTGCTGAAATTGCTGTATCATCTGCATCATGTTGTTATTTTGTGGCATGCTTCCAGCCAGTGAATTGTACAAAGGATTACTCATCAGCTTTTGCCTCCCTCTTTACTGGTCTTTTTATCTGCTTTTCAAGCTCTTCGTATTTAGCCCGTAAACCGTCAAATTCTGCACGGGTAACAAATTCATCATTGCTCTGAATCAAAGCCGTATTTGCGCCTTGTAGCGCGTTCTGGGAGCGTTCTGTGTAATCAAATATGCGTAAAGGTAACGGCATACCGCTTGCATCTGCAGATTTGATATAAAAACACTGATTTTCACTGTCCATTAAAAGTACAGTTTCTCCACGCGATACCATCCAAGATTTCGCAGCCCCTTCTCCAGACACCCAATTGATCCCCGTATTTGCCGTCGGTTGTGAGAACTGCGGCTGCTGGTACGGATAGTAATTCTGCTGATACGGATATGTCGTCATCCTTTATTGCCTCCAATCTATTCAATTCGTCAATTATGTCTCTATCATCAATGGATAAATAGAGATTGTTGTACTGTGTTATCATGTTTTAATTATGGCAGCAAAAAAGGCAGCAAACCATTTCAGTTTACTGCCTAAAAACTATCACATAATTTTATCAATTTTATTTTTTACGCGCTTGCTCAACCTGTTTACTGTTGAGTTGCTTACATTCATTCGCTCTGCGCATTCTTCCAGTGGTACATTCACACACCGCATTTCAAACAGTGTGCGCTCATCTTCTGTGAAATTTGCCTCTGCCAGCAGGTATCTGATCTCTGGCATGGTGTATTCACAGATTTTCATTTTTTATCTCTCCCAGTAATACAAAGGAATTTCTTTCCCAGAATCCCATGAGTCATAGTAGCAACCATTTACGCAGCACACCACATGGCCTTGTATAGCAAGTATATAAAGCCCTTCTTTGTGCTTGTCGCAAAATTCATCAACTGTGCAATCGCAATCAATTATGCGGCGTTTAAAGCCCTTATCAGACAGATATTTGCCCCATACATGGTTAGCTGACGGCATGTCTTTTGCGCTGTACCCATAGGCGCACAATTCACAGAAAACCTCGTCCCACGGTTTCGACAGTGCTTTGCATAACGCCCTGATTACACAATCACCCACTTTATTGAGTGCAGGGTTTGGATTGAAATTTACATACAAAAGAAGCACCTCCTTTATCTTATTCTTTCAGAAAAGTACGGCAATGAGTTTTCTTTGCAGAATTGCATCAACTCAGCGCCCATCTGTTTCAGTTTCCTCTTTCTTTCGGAGATTTTATCTTTTGTATCCTTTGTTTGCGGTTCTATCGCTTCAAATGCCTCTATTTCACGCCTTAAAGCGCGCATTGCTCTTTCCATTGATCGCTGCTTCTGTTCCAGTTTGAACCGCTTTTCGTTGTCCTCTGGATCAATCGGTTCTGCAGTGATTTTATTGTATTCTGGAAGCCACGCCTGAAAAGTGTGACGGCAATTTATACCTATAATTCCTTCTATGCGCCCATATCCGCAAGTCTTTACAAAGTCAGGAAAATCAAATTCCTTTGGTGCTTGCAGATACTTTGTTTTTATCTCCTGCATGTATCCGAATTTCGGATCATCTGCAGGAACATCGTGCACAAATCCAGAAATCTCAGGACTGTTCCAGTTCAGGCTGTAAACTTTGCCCTGCCACCAAGAATGATCTGTAAAATCGTTTTTGTGGGTAACTCTTGCGCCTCTGTGTTGACTTACTTTGACGTACTGAATGCCCAGCTCAGCGCATCTGGTAAGTATAATCTCACTGTTTGCCTGATTCACTCCAGTTCTTACTGCTCTGGCAATTGCGACATCTACACTGTCTTTGCGGCCTGAATTGTACTCGATAACCTTTATTCCGTTCTTTGTTGCTTCCTCTACTGCGTCCATTATTGCCTGTGCAGGTGATCTGCCACTCTGTATAGACAAAATAGCTGTATCGCACGCTTGCGTATAAGCCTCATATACAGCAGGAGCAATGGAATTGGATATATTATTGACTGTGCCGTTTGTACGCCTGTACGCGGCCTCTAGCACCCTTATTTCATGCACTGTCATGTTAAGCGCTGCAGGGTTTGTCGGAATACCCTCCACTGTTGTATTTGGCAGCTTAACATCCAGCCTTGCATTCTGCACCATCTGCTCTTCTATCTCGCTGTTATGCGCTGATATTTCCTTTGCTGACTGCATGAATGCTTTTCTGATCTCTTTTTTTATGGACGGCATTTGCTTTTCTATGATCTTTTGCACATCATCAACATTCATGCCGCTTTTAAGCAGTTTGCCTATGTTTTTTATTGTGCTGGGCGTCAGAAGTCTATCTTCTCCAGCCTTAAACGCTGCGCAAATGCTCTTTACAATCAAAACGATAAACAGATTGTTCATTTTATTGACTGCTGCCCGTGTCGCTTCGATTATCTCATCTAAGAATTTAGGAGTAATCATTTATTAAGCTCCTTTTTTACAATCGCCAGCCATTCATTTGAATGGTTCTTGATTGCCTCTTCATCCCAGTGCGGTTTTGCTTTAGGATTCGTATAATTTAGGCCTCTTGAAGACGGTACTTTTGTAACGCCTGCGCGAGACCAGAAACCGTAATCAGGTGAGTAAAATCCGCCGATTCTATAAACTGGATCGACGTACAGAATTCCTTCATACATGTAATGCGCATATTCTACGTTTGGATCATATTTGTACACTTTACCAGTGCCCAAAACTGTCTGATTGAGTGTATTTGTCTGCCTGATCAGGTTGCCTGTTGCAAATGGCATGTACTGCTGCATATCTGCCCATACTTGCGAATCAAGAGCAAGCTGGGCGCGATCCAGTGCGATTCCCAGCGGCGTATAGTTCATAACTATATTGAAGCCATTTCCCGTCCGTTTGAAATTGTACTTATGAAAAATCTTATCAAAAAAACTGTGTACTCTTCCCATATTTCACCTCTTTTAGAAAGGAGACCAGCCAGCCTATTCTCGTTGCTGGAACAACTCACACCTCTGGCGGCGCAAAATCAAGTGATTGATAGGTTATTTGAAGTCATACATTATGAAAGAAAGTATAAAATGGCCATATTCACTTATTCAGGAAATAATCCCTCTTCTTTGGGAGTCGCTTCCGATACCATTGCTTTCGCGTCTTCCTCTGTCATTCCCTCGAATTTTACAAAGAACATCCACGCAGGAACTTTGTTGCTCATTACATAGCTCCACCATCTGCTTCGATCTTCTTCTCTGTTATACGTAATGTCTCCGAAGTCGAATATAAGTTCATACTCGCCGACTGGTGCTAAGAAATACAGATCCGCCATGATATCCATACCATAAACAAGATCCTCAATACATTTCTGCAGTTTGTCTCTTACGTCTTTGATTGTCTGAATTGTTCTTCTGTCGTCACTTTCAACCTGAGTTGCAGTAACCATGCCAGTCTTCTGATCTAATACAAAATAACCATTACTGAATCCGCATTTGAATCCAATTACTGATAGCAGGAAATTTATGCCCTCTTCTCTTGTTACGGTGTTGAGTGTAGGATTGATTTCTTGATAGAATCCAGTGTTTCCGTCACCCTCAACCATTCTGACATATTTTGGCATTCCCATCTTATCACGCATGCGATCAGTAGCGATTGTTTTGTCAAGCGCTGCAATATCTGACATCCTGCCAAACGGGAAAAGCTTATCCGCATCCATAAGCACGGTTCTTTTTGAGTCGTTTATTTCTGTTGCGTTTCTGCTGTATGCGATATCAAGATCTTTTAGTTCCTCAATTGCTGTTGCAAATATAGGCATTCCCTGCACACTGTCAAGCTCAATATTGTTTGCGTTTGGCGTTCTGAATACCGCAAACAAAGGCTTTTCAAGATTGTCAATTCTTGCTGACTCTAAAAGACCTGCCCACGGTGTTTGATCAATTCCTACCGCTTCGCGCATGTCGTTTTCTGCTTTTCCTTTGAAGCACTTATTATCAATCAGGTATGCGCCATCTTCAGCGAATCTGTGATACTCTAAGCGCGTATAATATACGTCATTTGCTTCTTCATTAAAAACAAATACAGCGCCCGTTACATTGTCGCCGTCTCTGTCTGTCAAAATACATCTTTCATTTGTGAACAACTCAACTCCATCTGTTGATGGTTTTAATACAATTGTACCGTATGCGAGGCCGTACTCAACCCACGTGCGCAGGCTGTAATATACTTTGTCAATCTGCTTCTGCAGATACTCTGCTCGGCTGCTACCGTCAACTCTTACGCCGATTGCCAACGTCGCAAGCCGTGCCGTCTCTGCGCAGATTACCTCTGCAAAATTGATCGTTTTTATTTCGTCGTCATCATCCAGCCAGTCAGGAGTGCCTTGATATATTCTCACACACTGTCTGACAAAACTATCCATTTTTGCAGTTGTTATTGTTTCAATGTCAAATAGTTCTTTTGCTTTTCCTTTGAACATACCTGCTATCCATCCTTTTATTGTCTTCAGAATACTCATTATGCAATATTTCCTCTCTTGTTGCAGAATCTTTCAAGAGCATATCTTGTGGCATCTATCAAATGATTGTTTGCGTCTGGATAACCGCTTATAGGATTACCTTCTTTGTCGCGTTCATACTCATACTGCGTAAACTCTTGATATGCATGCGGCGTCCTGTTCGGATCAATAACAATTCTCCTGCCCTGAAGCCATTTCATGCCATATTCAACGCTTCCTGCGCCTTTTATGGCCGCTTTTGCAGGCAGTCCTAAATCTCTATAGTCGTTTACAGATTTCTTTTCTGCAGAGTCGCATATGATATCATAGTCATTGTACCCCTGCTGCAAAATCCACTCGGCGTTTTCTTTGTTCGGCGTCTTGTTTACGTAATGCTCGTCTATCAAAACTATCATGTCCTGCGCTGGCATGTATGCCAACCTGATAAAAGCTGCAGGATCAGGAAACCATCCCCAGTCTTGGCCTTGATAAATTCTATCAAAGCCTTTTATTTCATCGTCCGTAATTTCTCTGATCTCCAGATATTCAAATACGTTTCCGCCGTTTCCGTTTGGTATGCCTAAATATTCGTGCTCATATGCCTCTGGATTTACCTCTTTAAGGTGTTCTGCTTCTTCGATAAAAGGCTTGCCCAGCCATTCAGGAGGGACTTCCAGATATGTCGAATGATGCACAACCATGTTTGCTTTTGGTATCTGCACATACCTATTCGCCCAGTTGTTTGCAGTTTTTGGCGGATTAAATGACTTAAATATCCACGCAAGTTCGCCACCTCGAATAGCTGACTGCGTAATATTTCGCACTTCCTCTTCCCCGTTAAACTGATCCAATTCTTCGAACCATATAATTGCAATATAGCCAAATTCAGGTGAAATTGATTTTATCTTTTCTGGTTCGTCTGCGCCTCTGAAGTATATTTTCTGGCCTGTTGCCTTTAGAGTAATTTCCAAAGGAGATTTATGCGCGTCAAATTCCTCTGTGAAATTCTGCATTCCTATCGCCCATTTTAGCTTAGAATACACTGAGTCTTTCAGCGTGTTTCCCACCTTACGAACAACTACACAATGAATGTCGTGATAATTCCGCATCAGTTCAATAATTATCTGTGATATGTCTGATGACTTAGTGCTACCACGCCCACCCTCAAACACATATTCCTGATGTTTTTTCCCTCTTATATCACGTATAAGCGCATGGAAATTGTCAGGAATCATGTCTAAATCCATGTGATATGTCTTTTTTAACAATGCAGCCTGCGCAGCCTCTTCTCTGGCTTTCTTCTCTTCTTCCTGCTGTGCAAGTGCGCCAATAATTCCAAAAGCCCTTGAATCGCCCTTCATGGCCGCCTTAATCTGTCCAGCCATCATAGCAGACGCGACTGTTATATCATCGTCTGCTATTCCGTACTGATCCCGTATTGATTCTTTTGCTTTTCCTTCTAGGCTTGCATTGATCATCATACTGGCAAGCGCTGACATTGTTTTTTTCTTTCTGCGCGCTTCAACCGAAGCTTTGCCGCCTTTCGACGCCTCTTCTACGGTTATTTTATGCGCCTGTGGTATCAAATTCGCTTCGTTTGCCAATATATCACCACCTTATTTTTTGCCGCTTTTCTTTGTTGTGGTTTTCTTTGCGTATTCACCGAGGCCATATTTCTTTCTCTGATCCTTTGAGAAATAACTTGTCGGTTCTACGTATCCGCCCTTAGACTTGCTTCCTGTGTTCTTTGTTGCCATTTTTTTGTCCTCCTTTATTTTTTATAACTCGGCCTGCATTACTTCTTTTAATCTCTTAACTACTGCCTGACTAAATTTGTTTGCTTTTTTGCCATTGCAGTATACGTCAGCAACTGATTCGGCGACTGTTTCGTGATAGTTTTCTGTTGCATAACCACTAATACCAGCGCGCGCCTTATCCAGTGCCCTCTGTGACTTATCTTTTCTTCCCATTGAATTGAAGGCATCTCTTACGATCTGCTCATTTGCCTCTGCACCGCCGCCTTTTGCCATTCTTGCTTCGTTGATCTTGTCAGCAAGTGCATGCCCCAGCTCGTGCGCCGTAACTGCAGAGAGAGCGCTCTTGTCTCCAAGCGCAGGATGGTATCCTTTTTCCACGCAATCTGCGTATGCAGCTTCAATTCCGTCAATGTCTGTAAATGCTCTGTTTACTACCATTTTGTTTGCTTCGTTGTCGTAAAATGCAATTACATTGATTTTATCCATATCTGCAATACTTACAGTGTCAACATTATCCATTATTCCGTATTCGTCGTTCATGTCACGCGTACCAGTCAGGATCTGATCAACCGCTGCTTCTTGGCTCGGATTATGTCTTTCAGACCAGACATCCTGTTCTTTTCTGATCTTTACGTCTTCGCCCTGTGAGTTCTTAAGTTTTCTCTTGCCTTTTCTTTTATCTTTATCCACGATTATCGCCTCCTATTTCTTCGTCTGTTTGCGATTTTGTTCATTTTTGTGCCGCGCTTCATTGTTTTATTCTGTACATCGTGCGCATTTAAAAACTCATTAGTTTCTTCACGGTCTTTCTTTCTTTTTTCTTGAAGTTCCTTATCTTGCTTTGCGTTAAATGTTTCAACTGTACTTCCCATTGATCTTGCATTTTGCAATATCTGATCAATGCTTAGTGTAGTTTCAACCTCTTCAATCTCTAAACCATCAACTCTGTAAATTGATCCATTTTTGATTTCGTATTCAATCACATGTCCACTGTCAAGTGTTATTATTGCTCTTACAATCTCATTTTTTCTTTTTCTAACTCTTCTGCCGCCGCGTGTTTCCTTATCCATTGTTTTCGCCCCACCTTTTTTGCGTAAAGTTTGGTATATACTCAACATTGCCATACAGCCAGTCTACTTTTTTGCCGTAAATAATTACCTTTGCAGGCTTTAATGTCTCATACATCTTTGTGTATTCTTCCAGTACCCTGTCTTTCTTTTCATCATTTACCCACATGGAGCTAATTATTACTATTCCGCCATGCGGTTCTCCGTCTAAATACCAGTCAAGGCTTCTTCTGTCTGAACTGCAGCGGATAGTGGGGATTACTTTAACCCCACGCTCTTGTAAAAAAGCGCCTACCCAGTGTTTTCGGTAATGATTGTAGATCTGCAGCGCGTTTGGCATATCTCCATACGGGGAAAAGTCTGGTGTAGCAACTGCAGCGTACTGTTTGAGTTTTTCAACGTATTTTTCAGGATTTGACCATATACGTTCAAACTGGTAATCATCTATAAAGAAATGCACACCTTTTCCAGTTGGATCTTCGTCTGACAATACATAGTTAAAACCTATCCATTCCTTTATTTCTGGAAGCTCATAAACTGGTTTTAGCTTTGGAATATCGTAATAACCCTCGCCATCAAATTGACCGAGTGCAAGGTTTTCTATGTTTTCAACCCTGTTTTGTGTATCGTCAGCGTTTTTCTTGTGCTCTTCCTCAATATCAAAAATGTCAACAAAATCGAATCCGTAATCAGTCATATCAAACTCAATCAGATCCTCAATTTCGTCCATCAATAAAGCTTCATCCCACTCTGCCTGCTCTGATACTTTGTTGTCAGCGATTCTAAAAGCCTTTATTTGTTCTTCTGATAAATCGTCCGCTATAATGCATGGCACTGTTTCCATTCCAAGCTTATTTGCGGCTTTATGGCGCGTATGTCCTGCAACAATCACGCCGTTTTTATCAATCACTATAGGTACTTTAAATCCGAACTGCTTAATGCTGTTTGCAACGTACTGCACAGCAGCATCATTTTTTCTCGGATTTTTCTCATATGGTATAATATCTGTTAGCTTTTTCTCGATAATCTGCATCTTGTCTCCTTCGGATATACTCCGTCATATTCCATTATAGAACAGTTAAAAATCCAAAAAGTACGCACCTTTTATGCAACAAAAAAGGAGCACGTACCTACACGTGCTCCACATCTGCTTTTGCCAGATCAACGAGATACTGCTTTACACTCTTTCCTGCATCCCTCGCATTCTGATCTATAAGCTCTTTTTCTTCCTTTGTCACAGATATAGTGATCTGTGCTCTGGCGCTTCTGTACGCGTTTGTTGCCGCGTGCTGCGCATCTGTGTACTTTGCCCCCATTACAAACCTTCCTTCATCTCATCCTCATACAGATCCATTTCCTCACGCAACTGCAGATAGAACAACTGCTGCAGCTCTTGCTGGAATGTTTCGTCGTCTCTATCTGCCAGCCATTCAAGAAATTTGTACTCCCTCTCGTTCAAACAGATCTCAATGCGTTTTCTGTAAACCTTTGCCATATTAACCCTCCCACATTTCGTCAAAATATTTCTCAATTTCTGCCAGTGCATCAATCATTTCATCAATGTTCTTTGCACTATCTAATCTTGTTTTAAGTTCTTCAGGAATAGCCTCCCACGCGTCGTCTGTAAGCGCATCAATGTACTGCTTATAGATAATATCTGCTGTAACTCTCATATTGTCTCCTTCTGCTGGTTTTACCTTTCCACCAGCAAGGTTTAAAGTTATTTGCTCTCCAGTTCAACAACTTCGTAATTGTTTATTATGTGATCCAGATTTGATCTGTACATGTTCATAAGATCCTCATAGTGCTCTAATGTATCGCCCTCTTTGAATACATGATATTTTTTCTGTCCGCTGAATCTGTAATAGTATCCGCTTTTCCCTTCGTTTATAGCATGTATTGCTTCATTCACGAATTTGATGTATCCATTATAACGACTTATTTCGCTTTCAATGTAAGCAACGCACAGCTCATAGTTTTTTCTGCATCCCATGCATTTTCCATTGCTCTTGTCAATTACTGCATTTGTGTAAATATGTTTTTCACTTGTTCTTACGAGTTTTCCGTTGTAATAGTACTTCATATCATGTACCTCCTTTAATATTATAATATATTTATATACCAGTATATACATAATGTCAATACTTTTTCAGCAAAAAAGCACGGCGTTTGTTTCCGTGCTTTTTCGTGTGTTTATTCAGCGCCTTTCATATAGGTGTTTGCTATAGACAATCCTTTGCGCTTGTACCCGTAGAAATCGCTTTTGCAGTAGTCAAGACCTAAGTGGTACAGTTTGTAATACCCTTTACGCTGCGTTAAGGCCATAAATACGTACTCTCCGATGCTTGGTGGTAATTCGTTCACCATGATATCTTTAACTATCTCTAAATCGCTTCCAGCAAGCGTATTTAACCAGTCATATGTCTCTCGTACTTCATCTTGTGTCAATCCGTAGTCAGTATATTTTTTATATCTAGTCCTCACGGCTGCACCTCATATATTACTTTCCGTCATCAGTCTGACTTTTCAATCCTGCCTTGATATGCTCAATATACATAAGCGCATCAATAAGCTCTTCCTCTAAGTATTCAAGACGCTGCGTCTCGTTTAAGCTTGTGTTTTGTTCAAGCGTCTGCCCATACGTCCTGATCCCTTTTTCTGTCTG
>JAGHTW010000178.1 GCA_018065145.1 Candidatus Prevotella equi | reverse complement strand
TCACGCACTCCCAGCACGATGCCACCTACGCCGAACGCATCATCAATCTCTACGATGGTCAGGTGGTGGATAACGTGGATGGACTGATGTGATTTTGTTTTCATCCGTACACATCGAATAATTTTTGCACTTGAAAAAGTAGCGAAACGAATAGTTATGTGTTATTGTAGAAAAGAAAGTATCAAGAAACTTCACACTAATGAAACGAACAACTTTATCACTTTTATTCCTATTCTGCCTTGTATGTAATGCAATAGCTGGGGAGAAGAATGACTCGCTAATGGCAATCTACGGCGGAGTGTTCGACTCCTTCACCGGTGCGGCAGTCAAGGCGAATGTGTATCTGCTGCGCGAGGATTCCACCATCGTGAAGCAACCTACTGCGAAGGACTCCGTGCTTGTAGATACATTGGGAGTGGAGCAGTTCGAGAGCTGGGAGACAAAGCGAATGCAGGTGAGGTATCATGGGGTGATGCCCAAGCAGAAGGGTAACTACATCCTGAAGGCGGAGCATGAGGACTACGAGACGCTCTTCCTGCCCCTTAATATAAATAAGGTGAAGAACTTTATCGAAGCACCCGACTTGAAGATGAAGCGCAGGATACATAAGTCTGCGGATCTGGATGAGGTCGTGGTGAAGGCAACCAAGATACAGATGGTCTATCGTGGTGACACGCTGGTGTATGATGCCACCGCATTCGTGCTTCCCGAAGGCAGTATGCTTGACGGACTCATCCGTCAGTTGCCTGGCGCAGAGCTCTCGAGCGAAGGAGAGATAACCATCAACGGCAAGAAAGTGGATAACCTCACGCTCAACGGCAAGGACTTTTTCAAAGGTGATAACAAAGTGATGCTGGAGAATCTGCCTTACTTCACGGTAAAGGAGCTGAAGGCCTACGACAAGACCGACGAGAAGTCGGCTGCCCTCGGACTTCCTGCCGAACAGCAGGACAAGACCTTCACCCTTGATGTCGTGTTGAAGAAGGAATTTCAGCGTGGCTACATTGCTAATGCAGAAATTGGTGGCGGCACAAAAGAACGTTGGATGGCGAAGCTATTTGGCTTGATGTACGGCGAGAGATACCGCCTTGCAATGTTCGGCAATGCCAACAACGTGAACGAAGAACGTTCTCCTGGCAAGGATGGCGACTGGGATCCGAGCAAGACCAGCCGCGGTTTGATAACTACCCGTCAGGCAGGCGTGCACCATGAGATAAGCGACAAGTTCAGCAAGTGGTCCAACACGCTGGATGCCAAGGCTTCATGGCAGGACACTAAAAACGAACAGGCATACCGCAGTGAACGTTATCGCACCGAGGGAAACATCTTCTCAAGCGGTTTCAACAACAACAAGAGCAAGAACAATGACTTCAAAATCACCGAGAAATTCCAACTGGAGAAACCTTATTGGCTCAGGGCCGACGCAGAACTGAGCTACGCAACCCGCGACAACAACAGCGCTTCAGCTGACTCCACATGGCAGACGAGGCTGACAAACAGCAGCGAGTCGCTCTCGAAGAGTTTGCGAAAGACATTCAATGCCAGTGGAAGGGTAAATTTCAGCAACCGTACTCCGTGGGATTATGGCTCTTACGATATCAATGTAAATGCTGCATACGAAAGGACAAATCCAGCGGAGAGTTTCAGTTTCAATAGGACAAACATCTTCTCTGTGGATGGTGTCAAACCCGACCTGCGCAACAGGTACGGCGACAATGCTTCGTGGCGTTATAACTATGCGACAGCAGCAAGACTGGGGCAGTATTTCACAAAACCCAAAATCAATCTCTCCCTTACTTTCAATTACAGGCAGATGATGCAGCACAGCGACAACCTAAGTTATCGTCTCGACTCACTTGGTGGACGCTATGCTAGTGATCCGTATATACTTCCATCAACATACGACTCTCTTGCCATAGTCACCGACATCAACAACAGCTATCAGTACAACACCCTCAGCCGTAACTACATGACACGTCTCGGAATATCAAAGTCCTTCTACAAGACCGATGGCGAGAAGGAACCACGTCATCGAGGCTCCATATATCTGGATTTTCCTTTGGAGATTTCCAACGAACGCATAGACTTCTGGCGACCAACAAAAACTGTCGGACGCAGCAATCAGCAGACAGCCAGCAGAACTCTCCACACATTTAATCCGTATCTATACTTCTACTGGGAGACAAAGCGTACGGAGTGGTACATAAACATGCAACGCCAAGAGGATCCTAACTCCCTGACGTCACTTGTGGACATGAGCAATACGAGCAATCCGCTGTACTTCAGCTTCAGTAATCCATCGCTGAAGACGGCGTGCCATTACAACTTCAACGTTCGCCTCGACGTGAAGTGCGACTCCATTCCTCTGACCTATTGGCTGAAGGCGGAGTGCTATCTTGGCACGAACTACCACGGTTCACGCCGTTGGTATAACTCAAAGACGGGCGGTTACGTTTCAATGGACGATAATGTAAACGGGAACGTGAACAGTAAAGCAAGTGCCGGACTTAATTGGCAGTTTGACAAACAGAAGCGTTGGCGACTGACGATGGATGGTTTCCTGCAGTATCATCGCAGCGTAGATTTCGCATTGCAGACGGTAGAGTTCGATGGTACACCGACATTGGAGCAACTTCACACCCTTACTCCTTCACCTGAACTATCAACGGTGAACAACATCAACACCAACCTGCGCTTGATATTGAACTACAAGAACAAACTCTTTACAGCAGGTTTGCTGGGCAGAATAGACGGCCGTCATAGCCGTAGCAACCGAGAAGACTATCAAGACCTTGACGCCTACGAATATAAGTTCGGTGCAAACTGCACCTACACCACGCCCAAGTCCTTTGGTTCGTTCACCATCGCCACCGACTACAACGTCTTCATCCGCCGTGGCTATCAGTCTTCCGAGATCAACACCACCACCAATGCGTGGAATGCTTCCATTTCCAAGTCGTTCCTGAAGGGTTCGCTCGTTGCGAAGTTCTCCGCCTATGACATCCTTCATCAGGTCAGCAACATAGGCTACAACGTCAACGCCCAGGGCTACACCGAGCGCCGTTACAACTCTATCCCTCGCTACGTCATGTTCTCACTGTCATATCGTCTGTCGAAGAAACCGAAGAAATAATAACACTTTGGTTTTGTTAATTATGAACAAAATATGCACAGATATATCAAAAATCTTAAGTTATTGGGTAGCGAAACGAATAGTTATGTGTTATTAAGGTAAAAGCATACAAACGAAACTGTGGAATTAAACGAGTTTATAAATACGGTGACGAAGGTGAGAAACCAGATGATCCACCAGGCACAAACGTACCTAAAGGATACGGATGATGCGGAGGACGTGGTGCAGGAGGCTCTCGCCAAACTATGGCAGATGCGCCAACGCATTGATGATGCGGAGAAGATGGCACATCTGGCAAGCGTAATCGTAAAGAATACTTCGTTGAATACTATCCGCAATCGTAAGAAGAGAGAGCCCCACCCCGACCCTCCCTATGAGGGATGGAAATGGATGGTTTCGGATGATTCTCCACAACGCCAACTTGAATACAAGGAAACGCGAGAACGTCTACAGCAAGCTATCACCAAACTGCCAGACAAGCAACGAGCCGTGATGCGGATGAGGAACGTAGAACAACTGTCATATACAGAGATTGCTCAGATATTGGGAACAACGGAATCATCCGTAAGGGCGATGATCTGTAAGGCAAGGGCAACACTAATGAAACAAATGAAATCAACGATATGAGATATAATAAGGAATACATAGAGCAAGTGCTAAAGCGGTTTATGCACGGTGAGACCACCGAACAGGAGGAACAGTTCCTTGCGGAATACTTCTCCACGAATGATTCCATCCCAGAGGAATGGGAGGCATATCGTGAGATGTTCGCCAGTTTCTTCACCGATGCCTACGACTTCACCGAAGAAGAATTGAACAAATTTGTCAAAGAGGAAGCACCGAAGCTTCGCACAATAAGTCTTTGGCCTTGGCTCGCAGCAGCTTGCGTAGCAGCATTGATGGTTATCTTCCTTGCGCCACCAAGGGGGGATTCATCACTCAATAGAGAAGACGATGTGATAGCAGAGGCAAAGAAGGATTCCATGAACAAGGAACGTCATCATCATGAACCTATCACCACTACAGACAAACAGATAGCGCAGGCAACAAAACATAAGGGCTCATCTGTGCAGGAACAAAGCAAGGTTAGTCCTATTCCAAGGAAATTGACGACTACTGCTTCATTAGAAGCAACAAGGCAAGAGCCTGATGCATCAGTTAGCACAGACCTCGCTATGGTGGAAGAGCCAAAGGAATCCCATGTCACAAGAACATCAAATGTGAGTGAAGACTGGGATGAAGCTATAGAACAGGAATTCCGCGCCAGTTCTGCACCAATCCGTATGCGAGGACAGCAGGTCATACAACGTGTAGCGATGATGCAGGCGGCACATAGAAATCAACCACAATACGTAGAAATGTAGAAGTCCCCTACCCCAAAAAGGGGAAACTTTAAAATGGAGTACCAATAACATTATAAAAGTTATGAGACGAACAATAATATCAACCCTGCTGCTGATGCTTATCACAATTGGCATCAACGCACAGCTCAACAGTCCTGTTGACAGTTTGTTCAAGAGATTAAAACAGGAGCATCTGCCAATATCCCACATGCGCTGGAACTCTGGCAATGGACTGATAACCGATTCTTATAGTATAGGTACGGACTTTTCGGAGTTATGCCTTTCTACCTGTCATAATCCTCTCGGCATATCTACGGATGAGAGCATAGAAAAGAGGAACAGGGAAAACAGGAAGAAAACAGATCGCATCATGAATATCCTGCGTCAGGAGGTAGATAAACTGATGCCTTTGGCGGAAGAGTCATATCACTTTGAGAGTCACAAGAAGACAGGCGACACCATAACCTACTCGCTTTGCCTGAAGTATAGCGATGACGATGATGATGAGATAAGGAAAGAGATAGCACCATACAATGGCCAGTACTATTTCGGTGACGCCATAGAGACCTTGAGCCTTGAATACTACGCAGAACCAACTAATGGTTGTGGCAAGCACAAGAGCGCCTGGGGTGCACTGAATTATTTCAGGAACGAGCAACTGCCGTCGGGCGAGACGTTGCCGTTTGATTGGGAGGCATACCACGCCCTCATACTGCCATTGTTGAATCAGGATGGTGTCATTGCAAGGGAGTTCAGATGGGCGCAGGATAATGACCCTGAGTACAGAAAGAAACCAAACAATGACTATATGGGCAGGAATCAGGTACATACGGCTAACGGAAAGACTACCGAAGGCGAAGCTAAGGGCATCATATACACCATACCTTACGACAAACAGGATCTGGCGATAGCATTGCTCGACAGCATCAACAGCATCACGGAGCATTTCCTCGATGAACATAGGGAACAGCGCTACTCCTACCTTTATGGAGAAAGTTTCAAACATTACAAGAAGGGCTTTAAGGGCAACAACTACTGTCACATGTTCGCTGCTATGATAGACGATGACATTGTCTCATGCCACAAGGTGGAAATAGCAAATAACGAAGATGGCCATCACATCCTTGTCTTCAAGGCGCACGGAGCCGTGTGGGTTCCGAGGGAGTATTCTAAACTGAAGAGCATGATAAACGGAGTAAAAGAGTACTTTCCAAATTGAAAATTGAGAATTGAAAATTGAAAATTATGAAACGCATTATAACATCAATGATACTTACGCTCATGATTACGATGGGATGGGCGCAGAACGATATACCAGTAATAAATGAACTGCCGGAATGTGTTACGAACAAGGTAGGAAAGCAAGGCGTTTACGTCAAGAGGATGACAGACAAGACACTTGTCTATCTGGTTTCGACCTGTAAGACGGATAACGATGAATACAGGATAGGCGGCAGCGAGAACACCACCTGCATAGAGGACGTGGAAACAGGTACGCACTATCAGCTACGAGACATTAAGGACAACCTTGTCCCTCAAGGTGGAAAGGGATTCAGAGTGCATGGCATGAGAGGCAAGAGATGGGCAGTGGCTGTGGAGTTTCCTCCTCTGCCTAAGGAGGTGAAGCGCATCAGGTTCTGGCACTTGTGCGGCTGGCAGGAGGTGAACAACAAGGAATTCAACCTGCTTGACATAGAGGAAT
>JAGHTW010000197.1 GCA_018065145.1 Candidatus Prevotella equi | reverse complement strand
CGATGTGATTTATGAAGATATAACATTTACAAATACCACAGCAGGTTTCCGCATCAAGACAAACAACGACCGAAGCGGTAATGATCAGGAGGGTACTAATGGTGCAGTGAAGAACATCATCTGTCGCAATGCGACAATGACAGGTGTGCCTGGCCCTATCAAGATTACCTCTTGGTATGATGATGATGTACAGGACCCATCTACTGTTTCAACTCCTTCTGCAATAACAGCTACAACTCCTGAGTTCTGTAATATCACCTTCCAGAACATCACAGCCGATGCTGTTGAGGGCAAGACAAGCTGGAAGCACAATTCACCTATTTATATATATGGACGTCCGGAGATGAAGATTCATGACATCACCTTCGACAACGTCCAGATTGAGTCAAAGCGTGGTATGTTCCTCGCATACTATGATGGTCTTAATTTCATTAACAATTGTAGCGTAAATGCTACCTCTGGTGTTGCTCCTGTTGCAACAAATTATGGGGAAGGTACCATCACTGGTACTTATGTAGCCTCTAACCTCACTGCTGTTACAACAACCAAGCAGATAGAAGTTGGAAGAACATACACTCTCGCAAAGCCAACCGACTACACCACATCAAGCACAGGTGCAGTAACATTTGCTTCAAGCAATGATGCTGTTGCTACAGTAAACGCAACAACAGGCGAGATTACCGCCGTTGCTGCTGGTACTGCAACAATCACTATCTCACAGGCTGCCGATGCAACCTATAATAGTGGCACAGCTGATATCACCGTAACAGTAAATCCTGCAGTTGAGACCGAGACTGTAACAATCTTTGATGCTGCTGATGAAGGTTGGACAGCTGATGGCGTTAACCTTACAACAGGTACAACAACGGTAAATGGTGTTACTTGGTATGGACGTAGCGGTGCTGAAATGAAATCTAACAATTTAGAATTCTCCGATAAGGTGTCTTGGACTAAATATCTGAAGACAGGAGGTAGTAGTACCTTTAAGTCAGGTTCTGATTTAGCAGGCGTACTTACATACACTCCAACTAAGGCAGGTAAAATTAGAGTTTATGCTAAAGGTGGAGGTGATACCGAACGTTACCTTTATATATCACAATCGATTACATCTACAAATAGAGACGCAACTACTGCTATTGGTACAAGTGTAACTGGTACTTCAAGTGGAGTTGGCATAGCAACCGCAGACGTTGAAGCAAATAAGCCAGTATATATATGGGCAACAAACTCAATGCTTGTTTATGGTATTACTTTCGAGTCTGTGGTAGAACCAACACATACTTGGGACTTCACAAACTGGAGCGCAGCTACCAAGACACAGGTGTTGGGTGATACTGAAGGTTGGACAAAGGATGAAGGCGCTGCTGATAATAAGAAATACATCACAGGTGATCAGATTCGCTGGGCAAATGCAAACAATGTTGACGCAGATGGTAATCTTACAGCAGGTGGTCAGGTTATCAAAGAATTAGAGGGATTACATCATACAGGAGTTGACCAGTATAAATTAGGTCTTGCATTCGATTATCAAAACCTTTTGGATGGTAATCAGAATAATGGTTGGGGTCCATATCATGGTGGCTCATACTTATGGGTTATGGGCAATTCAACTACTATTACCATTCCAAACGTAAAGAAGGGTAGTAAGCTCAAAATTGGTGTAGAATCACATAAATATCTACCTGCTGATGATGCTACATCAGAAGCTCGTGGCTTCCAAGTCCTCGTAGGAGGAACTGAGGTTGGCGAAACACAGAAAACTAAAGAATATACAGAGTTTAGCTATGACATATCTGGTACCAGTGGTGTCGTAGATGTAGTGCTCAAAGCTACAAAGGGCTGTCACCTCTATTGGATTGATGCTGAACAGGGAGAACCTGAAGAGCCAACTCCAGCTCCATCTTACCCAATCACTGCTACATGGGACTTCAAGAATGGTGTGCCTTCTACAATCACAGGCGTAAACATTCAGGGTAAGACTGAAGATGTCGCATCAGATAAGGATGGTATAAATCTTGCTGTTGATGCTACGGTAACAGATGGTAAGTTGCAGTATAATGCAAGTGGTTATGCCCAATTCAATAATGGTACAATCATTCATGTTCCTGTAACGTCAAAGTATGACGAGATAAATGTAGTGGCTTTCCCTGGTCAGAATAAATATACCATAGGTGGAGCAGCAGCAGCAGAATCACAATCATACAATCCTTCTGATGCAGAGGTAACCCAAGAATTTGTGGAGATTAAGGCAACTGGTGGCGCTTATCTCTATTCTATCTCCGTCACTCAGCAAGGCGCTGGCTACGTTCCTACAGTGGACTGGGATCCTACATGGGATTCAACAAACAACCGTTGGGTTGTGAAGACTAGCAATAACGCTGACGCAGCAGTGAAGGCAACAGAGAATGCAAAGGGTCTCACAGAGGCTTTGAAGTATATTGCTTCTCAGACAAACAAGACCCTCTACATCCCTAACGGCACATACGATCTCGGCACAAAGGCACAGACGGCGGTTCCTGCTGGTGCTACACTGAAGGGTGAGAGCATGGAGGGTGTTATCATCAAGAACAACCCTGAGTATGAGGGTATCGGCATCACTGCTACATTGCAGATAGATGGTGATAACGTAACACTCGAGGACCTCACTCTCTACTGCCGTGCTCCTTATGGTACGACATTGAAAGATGGTAATCCAACATCATCAAATGCTGAGCGTGGCGTCTGCCTCGTTGATCGTGGTACAAACAATATCTTCCGCCACATAACACTCGATGGTCTGCAGGATACATATTACAGCTGGAAGAGCAATGCTGCCAACACATCATACTTCTATGACTGTGTACTCAAGGGTAGTGTCGATTTCCTTTGTGGTTCAGGTAACGTATGGTTTGAGAACTGTACTCTTGGCGTTGTACCAGGGCACTCTGACAACAATGGTACTCTCAGCAAGAACGCTCCTTACATCATCGCACCAAACGCAGACAATCCAGACTATGGTTATATCTTCAATAACTGTACCATCGTAAACGGTAGCTCTGTAAACATGGATGGCAACTACTATCTTGGTCGTCCATGGAATGCTCACCCTAAGGCAAGCTTCATCAACACTACTATGAAGATTCTTCCAAAGGCTGATGGCTTCTCTATGCAGTCTGCTGGTACTGGTGGCTATGTCGCTTCTGAATGGACGGAAATAGGTTCTGTAGATGGTTTGGGCAATCCTGTCAATACAAACTCTCGTATGAGCGATGTCACTGTAATCTCTAAGTCAAAGCCTGAAGCACAGAAACTTCCTGCTCCAGAGGTTACAAAGTCCGGTAGCAAGATTACATGGACTGCTGTTGACGGTGCTATCGCATATAATGTATATAAGGATGGTGTCTTCCAGGCTAAGATTGATGTTCCAACATCAAGTGCTGCAAAGGGAATGTTCCGTACTCTCGCTGCTGCAGCCTCACCACTTGAGTACGACATTACTGGTGCAGAGGATGCCACATGGACCGTCCGTGCTATCAATGCTCTCCGTGTTATAGGTCTTGCTCAGGGAGAAGAGCCAGAGGTCGTTGACCCATACGAGGACATCACATTCTCTGATGAGGCTCAGGTAATAAAATACACCAACAAGCCGTTCGCTTACGCTACTGCTAATGATCGTACTAACCCTGCAAGCGTTAGCGCAAGCAACATCACCGGTGGTGGTGAATACGACCTTGAGACCATCATGCAGAAGATGGAGGCAGATGGTGGCTACACCGCTGGCACTACAAAGCAAATCTCTACCAGCAATGGTACTAAGAAGGCTATCGTACTCCGCTCTGCTAACACTGTTGAGACCGTTGACGATAAGAAGAAGGAGACACGTGTGCCAATGGACGATGCTATCTTTAATGCTATTAAGGCAAACGACATCATCGTGCTCGATGGCTCTGGCACAAGCACCGACTTCGTGGTTAGCAAGTACATCCAGCTCTCTCGCGTTAAGGACAAGACCATCGTAGGTATCAACGGTGCACGACTCTGCACAGAGTGGTACCTCACCGACTACTTCAAGTCTCTCCTTGAGAACGTACCAACCTCTTCCGGTACTGGTGTAAACTCTGCCAGCACAACATCTGGTGGTGGTGCACTTGAGATTATAAAGAATGGTAGTCCGTATGTTGACAATATCCCAGAGGAAGGTGAGTACCTCACACGTAAGACACTCCTTGAGGCAACAGGTGACAAGACGGAGGCGTACCGTAACGCCGGTATCTTCTATATCGACCACTCTTCGAACCTCATCATCCGTAACTTCAAGTTCATCGGTCCTGGCTCACTCGACTGTGCCGGCTATGACCTTATGGCTATCATCGACGATACACACCACTGCTGGGTTGACCACTGTGAGTTCGTGGATGGTATGGATGGTAACTTCGATATTACTAACCGCTCCGACTTCGTCACAGTCTCTTGGTGTCAGTTCCGTTACACCGAACGTTCTTACGCTCACCAGAACACCAACCTCGTTGGTTCTAGCGATGATAAGACAGACGATCGCAATAAGCTGAACATCACATTCGCATACAACGAGTGGGGTGCTAACTGTCGTGCACGTATGCCTATGGCACGTTTCGGCCGCATCCACATGCTCAACAACTACTACAACTGTGCCGGCAACTCAGAGTATGCCATGAACCCACGTAAGGAATCACAGTTCCTCGTTGAGGGTAACTACTGGGAGAAGGGTGTTCGCCGTGCATACAACCCTAACGGACAAACAGCTGTCACATGGGGCGACAACAACTTCTACGCTGACAAGGCAGCCGACAAGGCTGGTGAAAACACAGGCTCTACCGTCACTGTTCCTTATCAGTACAGCGCTCTCATGCTCGACCCAATGAAGGTTCCAGAGGTATTGACTCTCAACGGCGGTGCAAAGCTCTACCAGAAGCCTTACTTCACAACGAACCTCGGTGTTGTTGACACTGATAAGACAGCACCTTATGAATATACTGCTGTACTCAGTGAGTGTGAGGATGACGGCCTTGTCTTCTCCGTATGGGCAGAGAACGCTCACACCTTCCAGTGGTACAAGCAAGATATAGCTCTCGACGGAACTCCTGGTGAGTGGGAGATGATCGAAGGCGAAAACCGCAACACCTATACTTACATGCCAAAGACTGGTGTTACCTTCAACATCAAGTGTAAGGCATTCGGAGTAAGCGGTGAGACTGAGTCTGACGAACTTAAGGTTGTCGTTGATGGCGAGTCAAAGCCTATCTACATCACTGACCTCGACGATACTAAGACAGTAGAAGTTATCTCTGGTTCTCCAAAGATACTTACTGTCAATGCAGGTACTAACGGCGTAACATACCAGTGGTACAAGAGTGCTAATGCTGATGGCTCATCAGCAACAGTAATCTCTGGTGCTACAGATCGTTCATACACCTATAAATCAACGGCAACAACCGGTGAGGTTGTTTACCTCTTCTGCCGTGCAACAAACCAGCAGGGCTACACTGACTCTAAGATTGTCAAGGTTAAGGGCATCTACCGCAACGTTAAGTTCCACATGTACGCAACTTACGATGCTAATGTGGTTAACTCAAACGGCACTACAGGTAAGAGTAGCGTGTTCGTAGATGGTGGTACATCAAATATCAATAATGTAAACTCTCAAACAGCTAACATTACTGATGATGGTGATGGTTGTAAGGCAACGACCAGCAACACCAACGACATCTCGGGCTTGCGCTTTGAGAATGCAGAAGGTTCTACGCACACACCAATTATTAATGTTCACGTACATTTCACACCAACAACTCCGGTTGCGATTGATGATAAGATAGAAATCAAGATGAACACTTCAAGCGTAAGTGCTCCAGACAACAAATATGGTTTCTATCTCAGCAAGTCTGCAACTATAACAGGCGATGAAGATGCAAATATCTTGCAGAAGATAGGTATTCCTACTTCTGTAGGTAAGGGACTGCATACTTACACTTATACTGCAACAGAGGCACTTGAGACTTTCTATCTTATCCCGTTCGTTGATGGTACAAAGAAGAATATCAACCTCGCTAATGTAGTGGTATATAGCGGTGAAACAACAAAGCCTATTGATGCTCCTATGTTCACGAAGAATCTTGACGCTTCTTATGAGGTAAGTCAAGATGGTACTCTTGAACTCGAAGTTGACTACGATGATAATGATGTAAGTGCAGTTCAGTGGTACAAGACCAACAGCAATGTTGCTGCAGACGGTACTATCATTGCTGGTGAAAAAGGTAAAAAGTATTCTGTTCCTACCTCAGAGATGGGTATGACATACTACTATGCTGTTATCACAGGTAAGGCTCCATACAACGAAACAAAGGTTGCGTCTGTTTCTACGAAGGTTGTGGTGAAAGCCAAGCCTGCAGGTACAAAAGTGTATACATATGATATGGGTAAATATCCTGGAGCGACTGCTTCTGAACAAAGCTCGGCTACCGATGCTACTGCAGATATACCAAGTTTAGAAGATCCTGATGGTCATAAAGCAAGTATGCAGACCAAGTCAACAAAGCAAACAAAATACAAATTAGAAGATAAAACCTTTGGAGATGGCTTCAAATCTACGGGTTATATCAGATTTGATGGAGGTACTGCAAATAGTGGTAACTATGTCAAGGTAGTACTTGATAAGGATGACTCATATATATCTGTTTATGCTAAGGGCGCAAATACAAGCCGTTCAGCTATCGTATTTACAGATTTACAGTCTATACCTACAGAAGCAGATCATAGCAAGGCTCTACTCTTTGTACCACTCGGAGGAGCATCTGGTGGTATTGATGGATATGGTACTACAGAGGCTTTGAAGAAAGGTACATATTACGTAGGTGTTACAAATTCTTCTTACATCTATGGCATAGTAGTGAAAGAACCTGCTGATGCTACTGCACCAAAGGATATTGTTCATTACAAGATTGCAAACGATGCTTCATTGACCAAGAATACAGAATATGAGGCAGAACTGGGTAAGATTGTATTTGGTAATGTAAGCATAACGAAAGTAACTCCTGCTGAGGGAGATCCTTTCAGTGGCAATAAACTTGATGGTGATGCGTCTGCAACAGGTACTAAGTATGCAAAGATTATTATGCCAGAAGGAATGCCGGTAAAGGAAGGAGATATAATAAAGATATCTGGTTTCCAGGATAAGGCGGAAACTCCAAGTGGTTATGGTTTCTCCATCTATCCAACTAGAGCTGAAGGAATGACAAAAGCAAAAGCTCTAAGCATCACAAAGACTAAGAATACACTTGAAGACCTTGAATATAAGGTTCCTTCTGGCTCAAGCTTGATTGATAAGACCGAGTTCTTCGTATTCCGTGAGGGAAATACTGTTTATCTTACCGAAATCACTATCACTCGTGAGATGAAGGCAGAGACAGAATGTTCTAAGCCTATCGCTAAGAAGACTACTTGGAATGCTACAGCTGATGAGACATGGAACTACACCATCTCTTCTTCTACACCTACAGCAGTTATTCACTATCAGGTAGGTAGTGGCGAAGAGGTTGTGGCTTCTGTTGCACCAAAGAACTCTGTTAATGTTGCTCTCAAGCCTGGCGATACTGTTAAGGCATGGGCTACAGACTCACAGAGCAAGATTGATGACTCAGAGGTTAATGAGTTTACTGTTGCAGCAAAGCCACAGACAGCAAAGCCTACTATCACTGTTGCATTGTACAGCATTGCGAAGAAGGGCTTCGATGTAACAATCTCTGGTGCTGCTGCTGGTGCTAAGGTTTACTACACAACAGATGGCACAGCTCCAACTGATGCTTCTACATTATATAATGGTGTATTCACTTCTCCTGGTGATATGACCATTAAGGCAATCGCTATTGAGGATCACTACAACAACTCCGACATCGCCTCAGCTAATATAGCTAAGTTCGATGTAGCAGGAACAGAGGATATCAATGTAGCTCATGGTTCTGCAAGCAATGAGAATAATGTAGGTGTATCTTACTTCGTTCTTGGTTCCGAATACAATGCCGGTGGTATTGAAACAAAAGATCCAACATCAGGTATCAAGTTCCGTGTGAATAGGACACTCGCAGACGTTGCCGGAAAAAAGACTCTCGGTTTCCGCATCAAGGTTAATGATGGCTTCGTTATTAATAAGATTGAGGCTGTTGATGCATACACCAATGCAAAGGAATCAGACAAGAAGGGTTCTGCAACAGTGAAGGCTGCATACGTTGATGTTACCGACGGCAACTATGCTGGCGCTACATCTGTATTGGTCAAGGACAATTTGACACTTCCTTATTCAGATAAGACTCACTCTAAGGAGCTTATGACTAAGGACAATATCAATGCTAGGACTCAGGTTGATTTCGTTTGTGAACTTTCTGAAGGTGCTTCAGTTAACCAGGCAGGCATCCTCTTCAAGGTTTACTATGAGGTAATAGATGCTCCAAAGTCTGTTACTATCAATGGCGCAAAACTGTCTGATACAGACTACACCACACTTACTGGTGCAGACAAAACTGTTGTTCTCACAAAGGAATACAATGGTACTCCTACCATCATTATGAACACAGAGAAGGGTTATGAACATCCAATGGTAAATGTTGTTTCTGATGATGCTTACCGTAAGTACCAATGTACTATCATGGGTACTACCTACACCGTTAAGGCTATGGTAGAATCTATTGAGGCTCCATTCGCTACTATTGCTGAGGAGGTTTCTCTCGCTGGTGGTTATAAGGTTACTGTTACTCCTGATCCAACTCAGAATACGGTGGCTATGATTAGTATTGACGGTGGTGAGTATGAGGTCTATGATGCAAAGAAGACTTATTATGCTCTCAAGACTGTAGATACAAAGACTAAATATACTAAGGATGAAGTCGAGAAGTTTACTGACGTTCGCTCTCTCAACTGCCCAACCAACTCTTACACTGCTGGCAAGCCATTCGCCGTATATCTCTATGTCAACGGTTATAGCGATAATCAGGTAGGTTCTCATGCTTACAACAATGAGAGCTTCAAGACGGATAAGATATACAGCGCTATCGCAAACCAGTTCAACGTGATTCCTCTTGCTGTTAATAACAGCGATGCTATCCTTGAGAAGCGTTCTGACATCACCGATGCTAAGCTTGTGGTAATCACTGAGACAC
>JAGHTW010000214.1 GCA_018065145.1 Candidatus Prevotella equi | reverse complement strand
ATGTTGATGCCACAATATACCAGGGTGTACATAAGTCTCTCGTAGGTCGTGGTGATGCAGCACGCGGATGGTCTATGGGTTGGAAGGTATGCCAGTGGGCTCGTATGCTTGAAGGTGATCATGCACTGGATATCATCAAGAACCAGTTGCGACTCGTCGACCCTAATATCACAATGAACGATCCAGACGGCGGTACATACGCTAATATGTTTGATGCGCATGCGCCATTCCAGATTGATGGTAACTTCGGTTGCTGCGCTGGCATAGCCGAGATGCTTCTGCAGTCACACGCCGGTTTCGTTCATCTCCTGCCGGCATTGCCTTCGGCATGGTCGGAAGGTGAGGTGCAGGGTCTGCGCTCACGTGGTGGTTTTGTTATCACCGATATGAAATGGAAGATGGGCAAGATTGTCTCTGTCAAGATAAAGTCAACCATAGGCGGCAATCTGCGTGTGCGCAGCAACACTCAGCTCAAGATGACTGACGGCACAGAGTTGAAGCTGGCAACAGGCAGCAACAGCAATGACCTGATGCAGCCATATGTAATGCCAAAGGCTATCGTGGCTAATGCGTCAAAGATACCACAGACCACATTGCCTACCACTTACCTCTACGACATTCCTACTACCGCAGGTCAGGAGATAGAACTGCAAGAATATAACAGCTCTACAGCTGTCGTCTCAGTGTCCAGCAACAAGACGCTGGACAGCAAAAAATATTACAATACTGCAGGTATGCCAGTGTCAAACAGCTATAAGGGCATTGTCGTGGCACAGGATATTAAGTCTATCAGAAAGTAATCTGCATGGCTATTGATAATTCACAAAAAAGGTAAAAAGGTGTCAAGTTACTGTTTTGCAGGACTTGACACCTTTTTGTTTTATTTTGTTGTAGTATGAGTCGGTGTTTCACCAAACTTCTTCTTATACGCCTTTGAGAAGTAGTGTATATCCTCATAACCGCATTTATATGCCACATTTGTAACCGTGAAGTCACTATTTGTCAGCAGATGACGAGCTCTCTTCAATCGAGTATCAATAAGCAACTGCATAGCCGTAACTCCAAGAAGCGACTTCAGACGTCGGTTGAGGGTACTTCGTGATGTAGCAGCAAAGGAGGCCATTGCCTCTATGTTGGCTTCGCTGTTGCCAATGTTCTCCTCTATATACAGACGCACCTTGTCAAGGAATCTCTCGTCCTCCTTGCTGATTGAGAAGTTGCTGGCGGTTTCTGAAAGCGGGGTTGTCTCTTCTTCCGCTACAGCAGAGTCGTTTCCTGAAGAATCCTGCATGCTCACGTATCCTTCTGTGCAATCGTTAATGGATATGATGTCAAGATACTTTTGTAGAAGCTCACTCTTCTGCTGCTTTAATCTCCTTATGTAAATCGTCACAGCTGTTATGCCAGCTGCCAAAACAACAAATGCCAGCAACATCAGGATGAAAGCCCACCACGTCTCATACCAATAAGGCTGCAGTGTGATAGTCATACGCTGGATATTATCAACCCATCGGCCGTAACGGTCTGTTGACTGAATCTCCAGCACGAAGGTACCAGGAGTCATATTCAGCATATTCAATTCCCTGCTACTGCTGGCAGCGGACCATCGTCCGCCATTGATTCTCGTGCGATAGAGAATCTCACTATTATCCGTATAGTCAATGGCTGTGAATGCCAGCACCACGTCACGCTCGTCCTGTGACAACGTCAGGCTGTCAGTCTTTATGCGCACAAAGTCTTCCTCACCACCGTTCACCCTTATGCTCTTCCACAGCAGAGGTGGTATGGCTCCTCGCGAATACATGCTGTGACCCGTTACCATGAGTGCTCCGCGTTCCGTTCCCACTACGATGCCTTTGTCAGGCAACACAAGAGGTTTGCCCTCAGCGAAATGACAGTCGTCGTCGAAGAAAGATGCGTTATAGTTGATGGCTTTGTCAGAGAAAGGATTGTAAAGCATCACATTATCAATTCCTACTACCATCAATGTGGTATCGCTCACCATCTTTATTGCCAGGCAGTAGTCTTTTGGCAAATCACTCGTTGCAGAGTTAAGATGTGTGAACTTTGGAGCATTGCCCATCAGATCGTCCTCACTTATCATATCTATGCCATTCGTTTCTGTGGCTATAAAGATATTGCCCCTTCCGTCCTGTTCCAGACTTATTACGTCATTAGACACCAGGCTATGGATGGCTTTGCCGTTTCTTGAGAGCAATCGCAGTTTGGTCTTCTCCGGACTTTTCTCGTTTATTTTTCCTATGAGAATGCCGTCTCTAGTGGAAGCAATGATATTGCCTTTTCTTGTTAAAAGTATGCACTTTACGTGTTGGCCACCCAGCGATGCCGACAGTGAAGGGTGGGTTGCTTCTGGATTGCTGCATACTTTTACACCTCCATCGAAGGCTGCAAACCACAAACGCCCTTTGCTGTCCTCTTTTATGTCATATATTATGTCAGATGATGCTGTCAGCGACTTCGTCAGACTCTTATTCGTCCTTATCAATGCTCCAGGCTTGCATCCGATCCACACATCACCGTTTCTGGATTCAAATATTGTGTATGCCCTTTGATGTATATCATGAGATGATAATAGTTTGCCCTTCAGGTCATACATACGCAGGGTTTGGTCCTCCCTAGTTGCCACCCACAGCGTTCCGTCGCTCATAAGGCACAGACCGCGTGTGTAAAGCCTATCTGTTTCGGATAGTTTCCTTGCCGGAAAATGAATGTGTGAAGTTTTCCTCACTCCATGGTCTGTGACAATCCATCTGTTCCACTGTCTGTCGTATTTCTCCGTCGCCCAGTAGTCGCCTGTGTGAAGATCTCTGTCTTCTATCCTCTCTTGAAAGGTATAGGTACTGGTGTTGAACAAGAACACACCATTGTCTGTGCGGCACAAAAGGTTACCATCCTTGTTTAGTCTGATGCCTCTCATTCTGTTGTCTGTCAATGCAGAACCGTCGCCAGGCTTTGCCTTTATGCTTCTGAACTGATAACCGTCAAATACGACAAGTCCGTTCCAGGTAGCAAACCACATAAGCCCGTTTCTTTCTTGAGCAACTCCCTTGCAGATGCTGCTTGGCAGGCCATCACTTGTGGTGTACAAGGTTTCTCTGTCTTCGTCAGCAATGACTGAATCCGTAATAAAGAGAAGAGAGAGAATTAGTATTAATCTTAGGGATAATTCCATTTTGCAAATTGTTTATATGGTCTAAAACATTGATTTATTCTTAAGTTTAATACTCATCTTCGTCGAAAAGCGCCTTACTGTTTTGACTATCAGTAATCAAAACGTTTTTAGTGATTTACAATAAGTACAGTGGGCACTGTACAAGTAATTAAGTGCAAGTGCAAAGTTACACCTTTTTCTTCATTCCCACAAATAAAAATTGCAGTTTGGACTTTATTTAACAGAAAATGGCACCAAATATGACTATAAACAAAAAAGAGGAAACCGTAAAGGCTTCCTCTTTTTGTGTGACCTGCTTGGGGTTCGAACCCAAGACCCCCACATTAAAAGTGTGATGCTCTACCGACTGAGCTAGCAGGTCAACCGAATAACATAAGGGATGATTTCCCAAATGCGGTGCAAAGGTACTAATATTTTGTGTAAATAAAGAAAGTAATTGTGAAAATATGTTGTAATGTTAGTGTTTTTTAACTAATTAATAATGTATATCAATGATTTTTTGTATCTTTGCCACTAAATAATGGCTATATCATAGCAAAGAAACAAATCGTTATTTATATGTTGAAAGGACCTATAACCTTTGATAGGGTAGTGCGTTGGTGCGTAGTGGCGGCAATAGTGATAGCGGTGATGCTCATACTGAATTACCTGCATGCGGTGTTGTTGCCGTTCTTCATTGCGTGGCTGTTCGCCTACCTGATGTATCCGTTGGTGCGCTTCATACAATATCGTATGAAGGTGCGTGTGCGTGCGCTAAGTATTGTCTTGGCAATGCTCGTTGTGGTGGGTGTCATAACGGGAGTGGTGTGGCTTATCATTCCTCCGTTACTGGAACAGTGCGGCAGGTTCACTACTCTCGCTACGCGTTATCTGCATCATGTGACGCATATCCATGACTTCCCTGAGGCTGTCAGCTGGTGGCTTAACGAGAACAGTGCCGAGATAGAGAAGTTCCTGAAGTCGGATAACTTTACTTCTGCGCTGAGGGATACCATGCCGAAGGTGTTTGATGTCGTGGGACAGACGATGAATATCATCCTGAGTGTCGTGGCATCGTTCATCACCTTATTATATATGTTCTTCATCTTGATGGACTATGAGAATCTCTCAACCAGTTGGGTGAAGATATTGCCGGCGAGTGTTCGCAGTTTCTCACAGGAACTGATGAAGGACGTAGAGATAGCCCTCAATAACTATATCCGCGGTCAGGGACTGGTGGCGCTGACTATGGGCGTGCTCTTTTGCATTGGCTTCTCCATCATCGGACTGCCGATGGCTATTGGTCTCGGCATCCTTATCGGCATCCTTGATATGGTACCGTATCTCCATACCTTTGCCTTGATACCCGCAGCGTTCCTTGCGGCGATGAAGTGTGCCGATACGGGTGATAACTATTGGGTGATGCTTGCTATGGTCGTGGCAGTGTTCTGCATTGTGCAGCTTATAATAGAGGCGTTTGTCATACCGAAGATAATGGGCAAGAAGATGGGCTTGAACCCTGCCGTATTGCTGCTGTCGCTGTCTGTATGGGGAGCGCTGTTAGGCTTCATCGGACTCATCGTGGCACTGCCGGCAACGACTATCATCATTGCTTATTGGAAGAAATACGTTACTAATGCATAATGCATAATTCATAATGCATAATTTTTAGTTCATTGTTAATGTTATGTTGTACTTGATACCTACCCCTGTCGGCAATATGGAGGACATGACCTTCCGTGCAATACGTTTGCTTAAGGAGGCTGACCTCATTCTCTGCGAGGATACTCGTACGAGTGGCATATTGCTGAAGCATTTTGACATCACGGGCAAGCGCCTTATGGCTCATCATAAGTTTAACGAGCATGGTACCACGGCGGCTATCGTAGAACGTCTGAAGGGCGGTGAGACGGTGTGTCTCATTACCGATGCTGGCACGCCGGGTATCAGTGATCCTGGTTTCTATCTTGTTCGTGAAGCGGTAGAGGCAGGTTGCGAAGTGCAGACGTTGCCCGGTGCTACTGCCTTTGTGCCAGCGCTTGTCAGCAGCGGACTGCCATGTGATAAGTTCTGCTTTGAGGGTTTCCTGCCACAGAAGAAAGGTCGTCAGACACGACTGCAAGAACTTGCTGCGGAGCCTCGTACGATGATAATCTATGAATCGCCACGACGTGTGGTGAAGACACTGGAACAGTTCTGCGAGGTCTTCGGTGCGGAGCGTCGTATCAGCTGTTGCCGTGAGATATCAAAGCTGCATGAAGAGAGCGTCCGCGGCACGATGGCGGAGGTGCTGGAGCATTTCAAACAGACAGAGCCAAAGGGAGAGTTCGTAATGATAGTAGAGGGATGCACCGCTACTTCCGCTTCATCAAAGAATCCTTCCGCTGATGAAGAAGAACCACAGGAGAAACCTGTCAAGCTAAGCAAGTACCAGCGCAAACAACTTGCAATGCATAATTCATAATTTATAATTCATAATGCATAATTTTGCTGTCGCACTAATTCGTTAATTTGTTAATTCGTTAATTTGGAACAGTTACTACATTATACTTGGAAGCATAAGCTTTTGCCTTTGGAAGAGCTGCGGACCACTGACGGACGAATGTTGGAGGTTATTGACGCAGGGCTTTACAACCGCAGTGATGGCGGTCCGGACTTCTTCAATGCGAAGATAAAGGTGGACGGCATGCTGTGGGTGGGTAATGTGGAACTGCACATTAAGTCCAGCGACTGGTATCGTCATCATCACGATAAGGACTCCGCCTATGATAACGTGGTGCTGCACGTGGTGACGCAGGCTGATATGGATATAGCAACATCGCAGGGTAGGGTGCTGCCAACGCTTGTAGTGCCGATATCTGATACTCTCCTTAATGACTATCAGGTGCTGTTGCACTCCGACAAATACCCACCGTGCTATCGCATTATCCCTGACATGTCGTCGCTGAAGGTGCATAGCTGGATGGCGGCATTGCAGACGGAGCGTTTGGAGCAGAAGACACGAGCAATGGAGGAACGTGTGAAGCAGATGAATGGGTCGTGGGAAGATGGCTATTTCGCTATGCTTGCGCGTAGCTTTGGTTTCGGAATAAACGGCGATGCCTTTGACATCTGGGCTAAGACACTGCCGTTGCGTGCTGTGGATCATCATCGTGATAACCTCTTTCAGGTAGAGGCGATGTTTATTGGACAGGCAGGACTGTTAGGACGTGTTGAGGAACGTTATGCAAAGGAATATCTCTATCTGCAGAAGAAGTTCGGGCTGCAACCGATGGATGCTATCATGTGGAAATACCTCCGTACGCGTCCGCAGAATTTCCCTCATGTGCGAATAATGCAGTTGGCAAAGATGTATCACGAGCGCCGCACAAACCTTTCCGCATTACTTGACTGCAAGACGATTAAGGATATAGGACAGCTGTATGACATGAAGGGTGCGAAACTCGAACTGCTGGTTATCAATACCGCTGTACCGGTAATCTTTGCTTACGGCAGGCATCATAGCAAGGAGTTCCTGTGTGAGCGTGCCTATGATTTGCAAGAGTCACTGAGGGCGGAGGATAATCATATCACGCGAATGTGGCAGGAGTGTGGACTGCCTGTTAAGAGTGCCGGCGATTCGCAGGCTTTGATACAGTTGAAAAAGGAATACTGCGATAGGAAGGAATGTCTGCGTTGCCGCTTTGGCTATGAGTTCCTCAGCGGTGAATACAGGAATAACTTCCTGAGAGAAGAATGCATAGTTCATAGTTCATAATGCATAGTTCATAGTTCATAATGCATAGTTCATAATGCATAGTTCATAATGCATAATTTGGCTGGCGCATTAATTCGTTAATTTGTTAATTCGTTAATTTGAAAAAATGGTACTGAATTATATCTTTGTGGCTTTCTTCCTGATAGCCTTTGTAATAGGAGCGTTTCGCCTGATTGTCATGGGCGATGCAGAAGTGTTTCCTGCAATGATGAACTCTACGTTTGAGTCATCAAAGACTGCATTTGAGATCTCTCTCGGTCTTACTGGCGTGCTGTCCCTGTGGCTCGGCATTATGAAGATAGGCGAAAAGGGTGGGGTAGTAAACGTCATCGCTCGTCTTCTGACGCCAATCTTCTCGCGACTCTTCCCAGATATACCAAAGGGACATCCGGTCTTCGGCAGTATCTTTATGAATATCGCCGCCAATATGCTCGGCCTTGATAACGCCGCAACGCCTCTTGGACTGAAGGCGATGGAACAGATGAAGGCTCTTGCACCAAAGGGAGAAGGTAAGGATGACGTGGCAACAAATCCTATGATTATGTTCCTTGTGCTGAACACCAGCGGATTGACGCTCATCCCTGTCAGCATCATGGTGTATCGTGCGCAGATGGGTGCCGTACAGCCAACGGATATTTTTATTCCTATCCTCATAGCAACATTCTTTGCTACCATTGCCGGCATCATAATCACCAGCATCTATCAGAAGATAAACCTCTTCAACCGCGTCATGCTGCTGACACTCGGAGGAATGTGTGCCGTTGTGGGCGCAATGATATGGGGCTTCTCGCAGATGGATAAGGAGACAATGGACTTCGTCTCTACCACCATTGCCAACGTACTCCTCATGACAATCATCGTGGGCTTCATCGTTGCGGGCGTAAGGAAGAAGATAAATGTGTATGAAGCCTTTGTGGAAGGTGCTAAGGATGGCTTTACTACCGCCGTGCGTGTCATACCTTATCTCGTGGCTATCCTTGTTGGCATCGGTGTCTTTCGTGCCTCTGGCGCTATGGATGCGCTTATCGGTGGCATACAATGGACGGTGGCAGCATGCGGTATGAATACAGACTTCGTGGGAGCATTGCCAACAGCTCTTATGAAACCACTCTCTGGCAGCGGCGCACGTGGCATGATGGTTGATGCAATGACGACATACGGTGCAGACTCCTTCGTCGGAAGACTGTCATGTATCTTCCAGGGAAGCACCGATACAACGTTCTATATCCTCGCCGTTTATTTCGGTAGCGTAGGCATTCGCAATACCCGCCATGCAGTATCATGCGGACTCTTGGCAGACCTCGCAGGAGTAATCGCCGCCATTGCTGTGGCTTATCTCTTTTTCGCGTAACGCGAAAAAGATAAGTAATAAGTAATAAGGAAAAAGGAATAAGTAGGCGGGCATTTATTCTTGCTATAACAAAACGGTCCTTGAAGCATCGCGCTTCAAGGACCGTTTACTTATTACTTATTACTTATTACTTATTACTTATTACTTTTTCCTTACTCATAGCAGAACCTGAGTTCTGCTATGAGAGCTTACAACTTCTGTTCTACCTCGATCTCGGTGAATGTCTCGATGATGTCACCAGCCTGGATGTCGTTGAAGTTTACGATAGAGATACCGCACTCCAGACCTGTGCCCACTTCCTTGACGTCATCCTTATAACGCTTGAGAGCGTTGATGTCGCCAGTGTGTATCACGATACCATCGCGGATGAGACGTGCCTTGTCCTTAGAGTGTACCTTACCCTCTGTGACCATAGCACCAGCAACAGTGCCGACCTTAGAAATCTTGAAGACTTCCTTGACCTCAACCTGACCGGTAGCAATCTCTTTCTTAATCTTGTCAAGCATACCCTCCATGGCTGCCTTGATATCATCCATGGCATCATAGATGACAGAGTAAGTGTTGATTTCCACACCTTCCTGCTCAGCAAGCTTCTTTGCTGCAACAGAAGGACGTACCTGGAAGCCAACGATCATACCGTTCTGTGCGGTAGAGGCAAGCATAACGTCGTTCTCTGAAATCTGACCAACAGCCTTCATGATAACGTTCACCTGTACCTTCTCTGTTGACATCTTGATGAAAGAGTCTGACAGCGCCTCCACAGAACCCTGTGTATCTGCCTTTACTACGAGGTTGAGTTCGTGGAACTCGCCCAATGCTACGCGGTGAGCAATCTCCTCCAGTGACAGTGTCTTGGTAGTACGCAGACTCTGCTCGCGCTGCAACTGCAAACGCTTGTTGGCAATAGTCTTTGCCTCCTGCTCTGTCTCCATGATATGGAAGGAGTCGCCAGCCTGTGGTGCACCGTTAAGACCGAGAATGATAACAGGTTCTGCAGGCAGAGCCTTCTCTACGTTCTGGTTACGCTCGTTGAACATAGCCTTCACACGGCCCCATGCTGTACCAGCGATAACGATATCGCCGACCTTCAGTGTACCGTTGCTTACGAGAACAGTAGATACATATCCGCGACCCTTGTCAAGAGAAGACTCTATGACAGAACCGGTAGCGTTACGGTTAGGGTTTGCCTTCAGGTCAAGCATCTCTGCTTCGAGCAATACCTTCTCAAGAAGATCCTCGATGCCGATACCCTTCTTAGCAGAAATCTCCTGACACTGGTACTTACCGCCCCATTCCTCTACGAGGAGATTCATGGCAGCAAGGTCCTGTCGTATCTTGTCAGGGTTAGCGCCTGGCTTATCAATCTTGTTGATGGCGAACACCATTGGTACGTTAGCAGCCTGAGCGTGTGCTATAGCCTCCTTTGTAGTAGGCATGATAGAGTCGTCTGCTGCAACGATGATGATGGCGATATCCGTTACCTGAGTACCACGGGCACGCATAGCGGTGAACGCTTCGTGACCAGGAGTATCAAGGAATGTTACGCGGCGACCGTCTTCGAGCTTCACATTGTATGCACCGATGTGCTGTGTGATGCCACCAGCCTCACCAGCGATGACGTTAGTGTTGCGGATATAGTCAAGGAGCGATGTCTTACCATGGTCAACGTGTCCCATGACGGTAACGATAGGAGCACGAGAGAGCAAGTCGTTCTCGTCGTCTTCTACCTCCTGAATAGCCTCCTGTACCTCAGCAGAAACGTATTCTGTAGTGAATCCGAACTCATCAGCAACGAGGTTGATGGTCTCTGCGTCCAGACGCTGGTTGATAGACACCATGATGCCTACAGACATGAGGGTACCGATAAGCTTTGTCACAGGCACATCCATCATGGTAGCAAGCTCGCTGACGGTAACGAACTCCGTCAACTTCAGTGTCTTGCTCTCCATCTCTTCTGCCAAGAGAGCCTCGTCGCGCTGCTGTGCTATAGCGTCACGCTTGTCACGGCGATACTTTGCGCCCTTCTTGTTCTGGTTTCCCTTCTGGGTGAGACGTGCGAGTGTCTCTTTTACCTGACGTGCTACATCCTCATCGCTAACCTCCTGTGGCTGCTGGTTGCCCTTTTTCTTGTTCTTCTTGCCGCCACCCTGGTTGTTCTGCTGCTGGTTGTTGCCGCCATTGTTCTTCTTCTTGTCCTTCTTGCCAGGCTGCTGGTTAGCGGCATCGTTGATATCGACACGCTCCTTATTCATGCGTGTACGCTTCTTACGTGCCTCGTTAGCCTGCTGTGCCTTCTCTTCACGCTCCTTACGCTTCTCTTCCTTAGACTTCTTCTTAGGACGAGTGCTCTGGTTGATAGCCGAGAGGTCGATGGTGCCGATGACATTAGGACGTGCTATTGTCTTGTGGTCGCTCTTAAGAGTGAACACTTCCTTTGTATCGTTGCTCTCCTGCTTTGGCGCTTCTGCCACTGCTGGCTTCTCGATAGGCTTCTCTACAGGTTTTTTCGCAGGTTTCTCAGCAGGCTTTTCTGCTGGTTTCTCAACGACAGGCTTTGGCTTCTCCACTACCTTTGGTTCTGGCTTTGGCTCCTCTTTCTTAGGAGCGGGCTTACTAACGGTGTTGAGGTCAATCTTTCCCAAAGGCTTTGGTGCCTCCTTTGCGATGGAGTCACCGGCAGTAACAGCCTGCTTTGGCTCTTCCTGCTTTGGTTCTTCCTTCTTAGGTTGTTTCTTTTCTGGTTTCTTCAGCAGTTTCTCTGCTTGAGTGCGCACTTCCTTATCGCCTTTGAAGGCGTTTTGGAGTGCTGCATACTGCGCATCGTTAAGCTTGAAGTTAGGGTCCGCTTTGAAGTCACCCATCTCGGGTTTCTTCTCAAGGAACTCCACCGCCGTCGCCAGTCCGATGTTCAGTTCGCGTATTGCTTTATTTAGTCTTATACTCATATATCAATATACCTTATTGTACAACTTCACCCTCCCTCACAGGCAGGGCTGGGGTGGGTCTTTTTTACTTCTCAAACTCTGCCTTGAGAACGTTGATGAGGTGATCAACAGTCTCCTCTTCGAGGTCAGCCTTTGTGATGAGCATCTCGCGTGGTGCGTTGATGACCTGCTTAGCGGTATCCATACCGATAGCCTTGATAGCATCAATAACCCACTGGTCTATCTCATCGTTGAACTCATCGAGGTAGATGTCTTCGTTATCTACGTCCTCGAGCTCACGGAATACGTCGATGGTATATTCCGTCAGCATAGAAGCGAGCTTGATGTTCTGTCCGTTACGACCGATGGCGAGTGATACCTGGTCAGGCAGGAGATAAACCTCTGCCTTATGCTCTTCCTCATTGAGCACGATGTTGTTGATCTGTGCAGGAGCGAGTGAACGCTGAATGAAGAGCTTGATGTTCTGAGTGTAGTTTACTACGTCGAGGTTCTCGTTGCAGAGCTCGCGTACGATGCCGTGAACACGGCTACCCTTTACGCCGACGCAAGCACCTACTGGGTCAATGCGGTCGTCGAAGCTCTCTACTGCTATCTTAGCGCGCTCGCCAGGGATGCGTGCAATCTTCTTGATAGCGACGAGTCCTTCTGCTATCTCTGGTACTTCCTGTTCGAGAAGACGCTGCAGGAAGAGTGTTGATGTGCGTGAAAGGACAATCTTTGGGTTGTTGTTGTCGTTTGTAACGCGCTCTATGACAGCCTTGATGGCTTCGTTCTTGCGGTACTGGTCGTTAGGTATCTGCTCGCTCTTAGGGAGGATGAGCTCGTTGCCTTCGTCATCAATGACGAGAACCTCGCGCTTCCATATCTGATATACCTCTCCTGTAACGATTTCGCCTACGCGGTCCTTGTACTTGTTGTACAGGTTGTCGTGCTCCAGTTCCAGTATCTTGCTGGCAAGAGTCTGTCGGAGGTTAAGGATAGCACGGCGTCCGAACTTAGCGAAGTCCACGCGTTCTGACACTTCCTCGCCGAGTTCGTAGTCGCTTTCTATCTTCTGTGCCTCGGTGAGTGATATCTCTTTGTTCTCGTCTGCCACTTCGCCGTCAGCCACAACGATACGGTTGCGGTAGATTTCGAAGTCACCCTTGTCAGGGTTTACGATAACGTCAAAGTTTGCGTCACTGCCAAAGATTTTTGCAATGACATTACGGAAACTCTCCTCCAGTACGCTGACGAGAGTAGTGCGATCGATATTCTTCGTTTCCTTAAACTCGCGGAACGTATCGATCATGTTTGGTTGCTGTTCGATAATTTTTGTTGCCATTTTATTTGAAGTCTATTAGATACTTACAATATTTCACCTCGTCCATGGAGAATGTCTTATCCACATCAACCATTACGGGGCGTTTCTTTCCCTCTTGCTTCTGCTTCTCCTTTATGGTGACGGTGAACTGTGGTGCCTCCACACTCTTCAGCGTTCCGGCATATTTCTTGCCGTCGGCAGCGAGAACCTCCACCTGCTTGTCAATGCAGTTGATGTACTGCTGTGCCACCTTGAAAGGCTGTCCCAGTCCGGCACTGCCTACCTCCAGTTCATAGTCCTCTTCATCTCGGTTAAGATGCTCCTCAATAAAGCGACTCAGTTCTACGCAGTCCTCTATCCACACGCCATCGGCATGGTCTATCTCTACTACGATACGATCATCAGGAGTAACCTCTACGTCAACAAGGAAGTATTCCTTTCCCTCTAACCACTCCTCTACTACACTCTTAACTAATGTTTTTTCAATCATAATTTTTTGTTGTTTGTTAGCCCAGTTGTTGGTAAACAATTAAAAATGAGGAGCTCTGTGTGAGCCCCTCATTCCTCTGAACGTGTGCAAAGGTACGAAGATTTTCTCATTCGTGCAAGAAAAAGCAAGGAAAAATGCTGTTGGATAGCGATTTTTCCTTGCTTTATGTTTTATGCTAATTGTAACTGTTTTACACCCCTTATGCAATCGTTGCACGATTACCTCCTAATCGTTGCACGATTACTGTGTAAAAGTGGCACGATTACCGTGTAATCGTTGCACGATTACAGAGCCCCTCTGGAACGATTGATAATCAGTGTGTTACGAGGGCGGCAAAACGGCGTTTTGGTGTTTTTGCTTAGAAGGCGAAATCAACGCCTACAGCGCATGAAGTGTTTGTGCGAGTGAACTCGTTGATAGAGCCGTTTGCGTCTGGTGTGCTCTGCTTGTAGTCACCGTAGAAGGTCTTGAATAATGCTGCGTTGATGGCAACCTTCTTTGATACCTGGTACTTTGCACCGAGACCGAGGCTCCATGAGTTTACAACGAATGACATATCGTTGATGAAAGCATCGGTGTTGCTGTATCTTGTTATCTGGGCACCTGCACTGACAGTCCATTTCTCTGCTGGATCGTACTCAGCACCTACGAGGAACTCGTTGGTACCGCCAGAGAGGAGCTGCTGAGCGTGGTTGTATTTCTCTGACTCTGTGTCGAAGAAGTGGTGGTAACCAGCGCTTACGCGGATGTTGTCGCGAATCTTATACTGTGCACCGATAGAGAGCATAGCAGGGATGTCCTCCTCGATGGTTGAACCGTCCTGGAACTTGTTGATGGCAGCGATAGCCATAGCATGCTTGAGGTTTGAGGTGTTCTTGAGACGCATGTGTGTGCGGAACTCATACTTTGCAGCTACGTCGAGCTTTGTGCCGTGGTAGTGGATGCCGATGATTGGTGCAACAGAGAAACCAGACTGGTCTGACTGAAGGTTCACACCTTCACGGTATGTCTCTATCTGATTTACTGAAGCGCTCTTCTCGTCAAGTACTGCCTGATTAGCTGCTACCTGTGCGTTACCAGCGTTAATCTGAGCCTGGTTGTCGTTGATCTGATTCTGTGCAACGAGTACGTCGTGCATCTGTACTTTGTAGGTCTGCTCATCAATCATCTGTGCCTGGTAAGCAGCGTCAAGCTGGGTTTTTGCCGCATTGATCTGAGTTCTTGCTGCATCAACCAATGTCTGCTTTTCTGCGAGAACTTCCTTGGCACCGTTTATCTGTGCCTGTGCCATGCCGAGGTTCTTCTGGAGTCCGTCGATATAGTTAGCGAGTGGCACGCTGGTGTTAATATCCTTGTAAACAACCTGAATGTTGTCGAGCTTTGCCTTATAGCTTGCTGTGCCGTAGTGTGCACGAACACCACCGTAGATAGACCATTTCTCGCTAATCTTGTATGCGGCACCGAGGGTGAAGCCGAAGTAGTACTGGCTGCCCTGGAGGTAACTGTTCATATCGTAGTTGATATTAGAGTTCTGGAGGTTACCGTTGAACATCGGATCGTTGAGCACGAGCTGAGAAGCGATGTTGCCCAGTGCTGCCTCGAAGGAACCAAGACCGTTGGCGAACTCACACTTACCACCGCCACCTGTAACGGCGAAGTTAAACTGGAATGACCAGTTGCCTGTGTTGTAGGCTGCCTGTATAGATGGGATGAAAGGAGCATTGGCTACGCCCTTGAAGTTCTTGGTTGTTGAGCCGTTGTTCTGAATGCCAAGACCGAAGATAGGGTTTGTTGTTGCTATCTTACGTTTCTGCCATGCTGCCTGCCAGTTGACAGAGAGGTGAAGGCCTTTGTCCATGAATGCAACACCTGCAGGGTTGGAATATACACCGTCGATGCCTATTGCTGCATCGCGTGCTGGGTTACGCAGGAATGCTGCGTTCTGATTGGTGTTTGTAAGAATGCCACCAGCGTTGGCTGATGTGAAAGCTGCTACTGAAAGAAGAGCAACTGCGATAAGTTTCTTTGTCATCTTTTGATAATATTATGAAATAATTGTTCCAAATTCGGGTGCAAAGGTACGTAATATTGTTATAATAAAGATATTATTGTTCTATATTTCTATGTGAATTTAATTTTTGTTAACATAATGGCATAAGAAAATGTACTTAACTGAAAAAGGTTGTCACTTTTAGGATAGTTAAACTTAATAGGTTTACAATAATTCTTATTACTTCTCTAAAAGAGTTTACACCATTTGATT
>JAGHTW010000229.1 GCA_018065145.1 Candidatus Prevotella equi | reverse complement strand
TTACAGCAAAAGCAAATGATGGTTCTGGAGTTTTTGCAACTTGTTCAGTTGTTGTTAACCCTATTGCGGTTAGTTCTATAGTATTGTCACCTATAACAAGTAATGTTGATGTTGGTGGAAATGTGACATTGACAGCGACAGTTTACCCCGATAATGCTTCAAATAAGCAATTATTATGGCAAAGCTCAGATAATGAAATAGCAATAGTAATAAATGGTATTATTACAGGCATTAAACCTGGAAACGTGATAATCACAGCGAAATCTGCGGATGGCAGCAATAAGACTGCTACCGCATCAATAACAGTCAATAAGATTAAGGCTAAAAATATCTACATAGATAAATCTTCCATAAATATGTATGTAGGTGATGAAGAAACTCTGAATGCGACCATATCTCCTACAGACGCTACTGACAAAAATATAGTATGGTCAACATCCAACGCAAATGTCGCTACCGTTGTTAATGGTATAGTTACAGCAAGAGGAAGTGGTACTGCAACAATTACTGCCGTTACAACAGATGGTACAAACCTGAGTGCTACTTGTCTAGTAACTGTCAAAAAGAGAACTCAAACGATATCTTGGAATCAGTATCTTGAGAATATTCAATACGGAGGTCAACTTATTGAACTGACGGCAACTGCATCCAGTGGATTGAAAGTGAAATATAAGTCTAATGATGAGAATGTTGTTAGCATATTTGATTTGGGGGACATTGTATATCTAAATCCAGGTAACTGTGGTAAAACAACAATTGTAGCATATCAAGAAGGTAACAAAGAGTATTTACCTACAGAAACAACACAGAATATAGAGGTTGTCAATAATTCTTTAGTCACATCAAAGACTCTTGTCGCTTATTACTCACAGTCCGCACTAATGGACGGCATAGTAGCAGAACTTGCTAATCAGATAGTAAGTTCAGGTTGTTCTGTCTATACTCAGAAGATAGAACCTGTGAGCAAGAGAATCAATGAGGCGAATACCAACAGAGAAGTTAGAGATTCCATCATGGATGTTATATGGCAATATCCAAACGATGTGAAGAGTTATCCTTCCATCAACAGTGTTGGAATAAATGTAAATGATTACGATGACATCATTATGGTTTATCCGTTGTGGAACTCCATGATGGCAGCACCAATGCAGACTTTCAACTTTATTTTTAGTGATGCACTGAAGAAGAAATCTGTTGCATACATAGAGTACGATCTGTTTGGAGATGCTGGAGCCTCATCAAGTGCCAAAGCTTTGCGTCTTAATGCTTTCAATATAGATGACAAGGGAGTCTTAATCAAAGAATGGTTAGGCATTTCCGAAGCCACAGGTATTTTGCAACTGCATAAAGACAGAAACAGAACCATTGAAGGCATTTATGATTTACAAGGAAGAAAAGTATCAACGACACCTATGCGTGGTGTATATATTGAAGGAGGACGTAAAATAGTAAGATGAAGAAGATAACTCATGTGATTATATTGCTGTTTGTGATAGGTATTGCCCACGCCCAGAACTGGAATTACATTACGGGTTCTGGTGAATACTACTATGGGGAGGGCGTAGCAGATACAGAGGTGGAGGCGGATAAGATTGCTTTGGCAAATCTGTGTTCGATGATCTCTACTCACGTGTCAAGCGATTTCGTGTCTATTTATAATCAGACAACTAAAAACCAAGAACTTAGCTATGAGGAGTTCGCATATCAATGCATAAAAACCTATACATCTTCTACATTGACGAACTGTGAGCGTAAGGAGATAAAGGAAAAGAACAAGATAACAGTGCGTAGGTCGATGAAGCGTTCGGAACTCCATCGCATATATGAGGGAAGAATAGCTAAGGCGAAGGATATGGTGGAAATGGCAACAGAGGCTCTTGAAAGGAACAAGGTCGGCATTGCCTTGCAGTACTATTATTGGGCTTATTCGCTAATTTGTTCAACACAATATCCTAATGAGGTGAAGGATGCTGAAGGACACGTTCTCGTGAATTGGATTCTTCCGCAGATGCGTTACATTCTTGGCGACATCAAGGTAAAAACAGAGTGTAGGGATGGTGACAATGTGGATTTGAAGTTTACCTATAAGGGTACTCCCGTCTCAGAACTGGAGTTCAACTACAGTGATGGTAGGGAGATGTGTGTTGGCAAGGCGAAAGACGGCAGGGGCACAATACAGATGATTCCAGACTTTGACGGTGAGGTGTATCATCTTGACATAGAGTATGAGTATAAGGGATTGTCCCGCGGTGATTCTGAGATGGAGAGCGTTCTCCATGTTATAGGTAAAGCCACATTGCCTGAAGCCAGTCACAAACTATCTTCTCATGTAAAGCCAACACCAAAGAAGGTAAATACTGCGCCTGCCTCTTCTGTACAGTCAACATCAAGTAACGACGTGCATAAGAACACCATAGCAAAAGTCCTTGATGCTATCCGGAGTAATAGACATACCGATGCCTATTCCTGCTTTACATTTGACGGACGGGAAATGTTTGACAATCTGATAGGATATGGTAAGGGACGTATTGTTGGCGAGCCAAACATCAGTTATTACAAGAGTCATAATGGTGAAGTGGTGGCAAGGGGACTACAGATGAGTTTCTCGTTCCACAATGGTACGAAGACAACGTTTGTGGAGGATGTCGTATTCACCTTCAACGATAAGGGAAAGATAAAGAATGTCGCCTTTGGACTTGGCAAGGATGCAGAGGATGACATACTTACGAAGAAAGTGAAGTGGAGAGAAGAGATGAGAGAGGACCTGATGGAGTTTCTCGAGAATTACAAGACAGCCTATTGCCTGAAGAGACTTGACTACATACGGAGTATCTTTGCTGACGATGCCATCATCATCGTTGGCAATGTAGCTAGGGTATATACGCAACAAAGGGATGGTGATGGCAACATGACACTAAAGGGCAAAGATATTATAACCACCAATCGTTTTACTAAGGATGAATACCTGAACCGACTGGAGCATTGTTTCCTAAAGAACGAATTCATTAACATACGTTTTGCACGTGGCGATGTTCAGAAACTGGAAAAGCCAGGATTAGAAAATATCGTCTGTGTGCAACTTGCACAGGACTACAATTCATCATCCTACGCTGACCAGGGCTATTTATTCTTGATGATAGACATGGAGAATGTGAACAATCCGTTTATAAAGGTTCGTACGTGGCAACCCAATGAAGTTAACCTAGATAAAGTATATGGTCCTGGAGATTTCTATGATGAATAGAATCTTTATTATAGCACTGTTTTTATTATGCGGCCTGTCTTCGGTTGCAGAAAGGAAACATGCGCTTATCTTTGGACTTGGCAAGCAGGAAGACAAGAATTGGGCGAAGATAAACGGTGACAAGGATGCTGCATACGTTCGAAAGATGTTGGTTGATTGCGGGTTCAAGGATATTCGTACGCTAATCAATGAACGTGCTACAAAACAGAATATGGCGCAAGCATTCCTTGACTTGATAAAGGTATGCAAGAAGGATGACATAGTCTATATCCACTATTCTGGTCATGGCCAATACATGACAGACCTTAATGGGGATGAAGCAGAGCGATGGACAGGAAAGCACTCACAATGGGATGAATCGTGGATTCCATACGATGCATACATGTATTACTCCAAGGAGGATAGAGGCGAGAAGCATTTCTGCGATGATGAGATAGCCATTTTTCTTTCAAAGATAAGGAACAGGATAGGTTCAACAGGACAGTTATATGTCGTAGTAGATGCTTGTCATAGCGGTGATGCAACACGTGGCGATGATGATGAATGTGTGCGTGGCATTGACAAGGAGTTTATCATACCGCGCAGCTTAGGCATAGAACCTTCAAAACATATAACAGAACACTGGCTGACAATAAGTGCGTGCAAGCCATATCAGCTGTGCTTTGAACAGAAAACGCCAGTGTCTGGCAAACTGACTTATGCCCTCTACCTCTTAGGTGATAAACTGTTTACAATGAACAACAAGCAGTTGCAGACTGCACTTGATAAGTATATGGTGGAACATCCTTCAAGACTGCCTCAAAATCCTGTCGTAGCAGGAAAAAAATAATACAATGTTGGGTCACAATAATAGAAAAGATGCATAAACTTCTGAACATACAAACAAAACGGCAATATACCGACTCTGAGGTGGTATTAGGCTTGCAAGCAAGGCAACATACGGCGGAGGAATGGTTCTACAATAACTCAAAGAGGTATTTCATGGATCATTTCAAGGAAGTGTTCTTTGATGAAGACAAAAGAGCAGAAATCTTTCAAGACTCCTTTGTCCGCCTATGGACACAGATAGAGAACAGGGAAATCTCCATCGTGGATAATGTCCTCTGTCGTCAGCAGAAGAACGGAGAGAAGAAACCTATGACCTGTTCACTTAATACCTTTCTGTTTGCAATAGCTAAGAATGAGTATCGTGAGCTTGTACGCAGTAACAAAGAGTTGTATGTCGAAGAGTATTTTGATAGTAATAACCCCGACATATTATATCATCCTGGCGAAGATGATGAAGCAGAAGTTAAGATTCGTGTTGTTGACGAATGCATACAGATGATGCCACCAAGGTGTTTGGAAATCCTTACCTTATTTTATATACAGGGTAAATCGCTTGACGAAATCATGGAGATAAGGAAGGATAAGAATACGAGCAAGGTGGGATTGAAGAGTGCGAAATACAAATGTATGACAACGCTCCGCGAGAAGATAACACAGATGTTTAACCAGCTAAACCTTACGATATAATATGCCTATAGAAGAATGGAATGACGATATGCATAGACTGATCGTTGACAGATTGAAGGAACGCAATCGTAAGATGGAATTCATCAAAGGTTGCGAGAAGCCAAAGAAGGGACGCACTGTCTCTATCATAGGATTGTTGGTTGCTGCCTGCATGATAGGTCTTATATTTAACCTGACCATCAACAAGCAGGAGGACTCTACGGATATGCCTATCAGATCCAGCATGAGTAATGTTCAGGAAATGATAGATGAAGGAAGGTATGATGACGCCTTTACCATCGTAGAGAGAGAATTGTACTCGGCTGATAGTACGCTGAACGAACTTAAGAAAGCCAGCGCAGACAGTGATGAGGAAACTCTATACGAGATAAATGCAATGGAGATGAAGGTGAAAGATTTGAAAAAAGAACGTGAGGCAATAAGAAAAAAAATGAATAAGTAGGGTCACTTCGTCTTGATTCTTGCATAAATAAGAGAATTAAGAAAACAAATTAAAAATATAACAGTTATGAAAAAGGTATTTATCATGATGGTTATAGCCATCGCAGCGTCAACAGTAGCAGTTGCTCAGAGTCCCGCAGAACTTGCTAAGCAGCAGAAGGAACTTAACGAAATTAACATGAAACTCCTTAATGCAAAGCCCTCAAAGGATGCAAAGACACAGGAGAAGACACTTAAGAAACAAGGTTGGATGGTACCTGCTGGAAGTAAGACTATTGCCAAGCAGATAACAGAATCTCAGCTTCTTGGTGAGGAATTGATGGCAGACGAAACGGGTAACCCGGTAAAGCGTTACATCATACGTTCTGCTCAGTCTGTATCGGGCACGTTCAATGCTGGTGTTGCTGCTGCACGTGCCAATGCTCAGGTAGAAGTTGCTGCCATGCTGGAAACAAAGATTGCAGCGGCTATGGAGACAAAACTGGATAATCAGCAGACTTCTGCAATTACTGCACATACGGTTGAGAAGTTCCATGAGAGAGCGAAGTCTATCATTGATGCATGTCTGACCAACACAAATACCGTGCTGTCTATCTACCGCATTACACCACAGAACAACTACGAAGTTCAGGTGCAGGTTGCGTTCGACAAGAAGGAACTCACTGCACGCCTGAAGCGAAAGATTCAGCAAGAACTTGAACAAGAGGGTGATGAAGACCTCAATGACATCGTTGACAGTGTATTGAAGGGTGAACTTTAATAACAAGAAAGAATGAACCGATTCATTATAACAATGTGCATGGCAATGGGAATACTCTCTTGCCATGCACAAAACAGTAAGAAGAACCTGGATGAGTTTGACGCATTTCGCACTGAGATGCACAGGGACTTTGAAAGTTTCCGTGAAAGGATAATGCGCGAATACATAGAGTTCGTAAAAGATCCATGGAAAGAATATGAATCGGTTAGTCCTGTTCCACAGCCTAAGAAAGAGCCGATACCGCCTGTCGTCCTACCTGATGACGGAAAAGATACGACACGTGTGGAAAGCAAGCCTATTGTGATTGAAGAGGTTGTAAAGCCTCAGCCCATTACGCCTCAGCCAAAGCCTATTGAGGAGATTCCAGAGAATGATTATAAGAACTGTAATTATGTCAACGTATCGTTTTATGGTACACCTGTAAAGGTAAGGTTTGACAACAACGAGGATTACCGTATTAACACTGTTTCTGAGAACAGCGTTGCAATGGCGTTAAAGGTTTTGGCAACAGAGAAATACGACAATTGTATATTTGATTGTCTGAAGGCAAGAGAAGAATACTGTCTATGTGATTGGGCTTATCTGCAATTTGTGCAACAGGTGGCAGATGAGGCTTGTGGAAAAACAACCAACGAGGCTTCTCTTCTTAATGCTTATATCCTCATTCAGTCGGGATATAAGATAAGGTTGGCGTTTTCTGGTGAGAGACTGTATGTCTTATATGCCAGCAAACATAGTATATTTAACAAGAGTTCTTATTTCATCGATGGAGATAACTACTACGGCTTGGTGGAATTGCCATCACGCTTGATGATTTCCAAGGCAAGTTTTCCTAAGGAACAAAACATCTCTCTGCTGATTGCCAGACAACCAAATTTGGCAATGAACTTGTCAGCTAAAAGGCAAATATTGTCAAAGACGTTTCCTTCATTTAGGGTAGAGGCACAGACAAACAAGAACTTGTTGTCTTTCTACGATACGTATCCTTGTTCATATTATGGTGGCAACTACATGACTCAATGGGCGCAGTATGCCAACACGCCTATGGATGCTCAGGTGGTATCAACCGTTTATCCTGCGCTGAGGAAGTTGCTGGAAGGGCTTACGGAGAAAGAGAAGGTAAGCAGACTGCTCAACTGGGTGCAGACAGGCTTCACCTATGAGTATGACGATAAGGTATGGGGACGTGACAGGACCTTTTTCTCTGAGGAAACGTTGTTCTATCCTTATTGTGACTGCGAGGACAGAAGCGTTCTCTTAACGCGTCTTATCAGGGACATTATAGGTTTGGAATGTATCCTGATTTATTACCCGGGACATCTTGCTACTGCTGTTCATTTTACGACTCCCGTAACTGGTGACTACATCAGCCTTAAAGGAAAAAAGTACATTGTCTGCGATCCGACATACATTGGTGCTTCTATTGGAATGACCATGCCAGAGATGAACAATTCAAAAGCAGGAGTGATAATGCTGGATTGATAATCGTACCACTCTTACGGTCGTATTGTCAGCATTAAGGTAACTACTTGATAATCAGTGCGCTGTAATCGCATAACTTTTACATTGTAATCGTGCCACTTTTACCAGGTAATCGTGATGCTTTTACTGGGTAATCGTGGCACGATTACAACACCCCTGTGATATGAAAGCAATTTGTTATTTTTTTTATCGCTGCGCTGGCTACACGCGCAGCGGTTATATATTACTTGCAATTTGATAGTGCAATGACTTTCTGGAGTGGATTTAACACAATTTTCGTGTAGAAATTGTTATAACGAAATATGACAAAAATGGGCGAAAATGGGGCTGTGTGCGCAAACAAACGTTGATATAAGTCAATTATACTATATTTTTCGCATAAAAACTTAACAAAACTATTGCAGTTTTCCAAAAAGTTCGTACCTTTGCATTGTCAAAAAGAAATTGACGTCCGAAAGGACTATTGCAAAGATTGTTTA
>JAGHTW010000207.1 GCA_018065145.1 Candidatus Prevotella equi | reverse complement strand
CAAATGAACAGTATGTGGACCCAGGCGTTCAGGAGATTAAGCTTTGGGAAGGTTCACAAGTCATCAACTGGGGCGACGCAAATGTCAATATCTCTGCCGATGAGCTTGCTGCTGTACCTGTGGGTACGAAGATCCGTATTTACTATGATGTGCCAGAGGCAGAATATCACGCAATGCGTATCTGCGGTCCTTGGTGGGATGGAGACCTCGTAGAACAGTTCGACATCACTGGCGATACACCAAACCCATACGAGTTCGAATATACTGCAGAATGTAAGGGCATCGTTGATGAGCAGGGCGGTATGCTTATTGTTGGTTTCGGCTATACTATCACCAAGGTGGTATATGTAGTGTCTGCTCCTGCTGAGACAACAATATGGGAAGGCTCAACAACCATCAACTGGGGCGACTCAAATGTGAACATCGCACCAGAGTTGTTGGAAGGTGCCGAAGGCAAGACAATATGTCTGTACTACGATGTTCCAGAGGCAGAGTACCATGCAATGCGTATCTGTGGTCCTTGGTGGGATGGCGACCTCGTAGAGCAGTTCGACATCACGGACGAGACACCAAACCCATACGAGTTCGAATATACTGCAGAATGTAAGGGCATCGTTGATGAGCAGGGCGGTATGTTAGTCGTTGGATTCGGTTATACACTGACCAAGATTACGATAAAATAAAATGGAAGCAAGCAAAACTTGCTAAGGTTTAATACTATGGCTAGTATAAAAGAAAAAATCGGTTACGCCCTTGGTGACGCAGCCGCAGGTGGAATAACGTGGAAGGTGATGTCAATCGCCTTCCCGCTATTCTTCACCAATATATTTGGTTTAAGCATTGCCGATACGGCAATGCTTATGCTTATTGCACGCCTATTTGACGTTGTAACAGACCCTCTCATGGGTTCTCTCGCAGACCGTACACAGAGCAGATGGGGCACATATCGTCCATGGCTTATCATTGGCGCTATTCCTTTCGGACTCATCTTTGCACTGTTGCTATACACGCCTGACTTCGGAGTTACAGGCAAGCGCATCTGGGCTTACAGCCTTTACCTGATGATGATGGCGGGCTATACAGCGGTGAATGTGCCTTATGGCTCATTGCTCGGCGTAATGACAGACGATGACAACGAGAAAAACCAGTTCTCATCATATCGTATGGTAGGCGCTTACGCTATGGGATTCATCATTCTTCTCTCGTTCCCTTATCTCCAGAAAATGGTAGGTGGCACAGAAGCACATCAGTATGCTGTACTTGGAGCAGCATTAGGTGCGCTTGCAGCAACGATGACACTGGCATGTGGATTGATGACAAAAGAAAGGTTGAAACCTATACGTGCAGAGAAATTCTCTTTACGTCCTTTCTTAGACCTATTAAAGAACAAGCCTTGGATATATCTTACACTCATCGGTATATGCAGTAATTTCTTCAACGGATTCCGTTATGCTGTTGCCGGATATATGATAACATATTGCCTAGGCGGAGATGTCACAGTGAGTGGGCTTATCATCAATTACACCGTATTCATGATGTTCGGTGAAGTAACATGCATGATATTTGGTGGTCTGTCCCCTATCTTCACTAAATGGATAGGTTCTAAACGAGGTGCATTCATGTGGTCAGCAGTAATATGCGTTGTTACGTCTATTGCATTCTTCTTTATACCAATGGATGCTAAATATATATGGATAATGATAATCGTTGTTATCCTCACATCTATAGGCATCGGTTTCTATTCTCCACTGTTGTGGTCTATGTACGCTGATGTTTCAGACTATGCAACAGAGAAAAACGGAACATCTTCTACGGGTCTTATTTTCTCTTCTGGCACCATGGCTCAGAAATTCGGTTCTGCCATCAGTGGTGCTCTCGTTGCATTACTGCTCGGTATGGCAGGCTTCATTTCAGGAACAAATGAGACAACAGGCGAGTCTGAGATAATAATAACAGACATTGAATCAGTACGTCAGATGATATGGTCTCTGTTCTCTATTTTCCCTGCTGTAATAGCTCTCATCATGCTCTTCTTAGTTAGAATCTTCCCATTAAAAAAATAATTCGTAAAAATGAAAAAGACCTTAATCCTATCTCTTCTTTCATTAAGTTCACTTTCCTCTATGGCTCAATGCATACAACGCGACAATAAAATAGAGGCACAAGTAGAAAGTATCCTCTCGCAAATGTCGCTTACAGACAAGGTTGGACAGATGTGCGAACTCGCTATTGACAAAGTTGCACAGAAGTCCAGTGATGATCATGTTATCGACAACAAAAGCACTAAATCCCTTGCTGGTGGCATGCTGTCAGCACAGGCTGTCAATGAAACCTTCGGCACTTACAAGGTTGGCTCTATCCTCAATGTACCAGAAGGCATTGCTCAAACACCAGAGGTTTGGTCAAATGTTATCCGTACCCTGAACAGTGCTTCGGCATTTCAGTGTAACGGCGTACCACAGCTATATGGTGTTGACCAGATGCACGGTGCCAGTTACACATGGGGGGCTACTCTCTTTCCACAGGAGGTAGGACAAGGTGCAAGTTTTAACGTAAATATACCACGACGCATAGGTGAGATAACGGCTTACGAGACGCGCGCATGTCTCATACCATGGGTGTATTCACCTGTAATGGATGTTGCTCGCTCGCCATTATGGCCACGTATGTGGGAGAGCTTCGGTGAGGATGTGCTTGTTAATGCCCTCATGGCATCACAACTTACATTAGGACTCCAAGGCAATGACCCGAACCACATCGGTATGAATAATGTTGCGGCATGTCTGAAACATTATCTTGCTTATGGCGCTGCGGTGAGCGGTAAGGACCGTACTCCTTCAAGTGTGCCTTATCGTGATATGATGGAGAAGTATTTCCAACCTTTCAAGGCTTGTTGTGAGGCAGGTGCATTGAGCATCATGGTCAATTCTTCAAATAACAGCGGCATGCCTTTCCATGCTAACCGTAAGCTTCTCACTGAATGGCTTAAGGAAGGATTGGACTGGGACGGAATGATCGTTACAGACTGGGCTGATATAGACAATCTGTGGAAGCGCGATCATGTGGCGGCAAACAAGAAGGACGCCATTGCCATGGCTATCAATGCGGGCATTGACATGACTATGGACCCCTACTCTACCGACTTCTGCACGCTGCTGACAGAACTTGTGAACGAAGGTAGAGTACCGATGTCACGTATCGACGATGCGGTGCGACGCATCTTGCGCTTGAAGATTCGCGTGGGACTGATGGATAGCAAGACATGGGATATTCCTTATACAGCACAAAAGAAGAAGGATCCTTCGCTGCAAAAGATGTATGCGGATTTCGGTAGCGATAAATTCGCTAAGGAAGCAACAGCGATGGCTGAGGAATGTATGGTTCTGCTTAAAAACAACGAATCTATACTGCCTCTCACCCAAGGAAAGAAGATTTTCGTTTGCGGTCCTAACGCAAACAATTTCCGTCCTATGAATGGTGGTTGGTCATATACATGGCAGGGCAACAAGACCGATGAGGTGTGCCGTAAGATAGGAAAGTACAATACATTCTATGATGCTATATCAAAGAAGTTCGGCAAGGAGAATGTAGAGTTCTCGGAGATGGTTACATACGATCCAAAGAACTTTAACAATGACTATCAGGTGCCAGAACTTTTAATCGAAGATGGTAACCGCACAGCGGATAAGATTGCTCGCGCTGATGTCATAATTGCTTGCATCGGCGAGAATACTTATACTGAGACAGTAGGAAACATTGACGACCTGACTCTCTCACGCAACCAGATAGATATGGTGAAGGCTCTTGCACAAAGTGGCAAGCCTATAATACTTGTGCTTAACGAAGGTCGTCCACGTCTTATCAATGAGATAGAACCTCTCGCGACGGCTATCGTTCAGACATTCCTTCCAAGCAACTATGGTGGTGATGCCTTGGCGAATCTTCTCGCCGGTGATGCAAACTTCTCTGCAAAGTTGCCTTACACATATCCGAAATACCATGGTTCTTTCATCACATACGACTGTAAGCCATGCGAATATGTAGAAACAATGGATGGAGCATATAACTATGAGGCAAACACTCCTGTACAGTGGCCTTTCGGTTATGGTTTGTCATACTCTGACGTAAAGTATTCTGACCTCACCGTCAAGCAGTCTGCTGACAATCTCGAATTTACTGTCAAGGTGACAAACAACTCTGACCGTGCTGTCAAGGAACCGGTATTGCTCTTCATCTCTGATCTCGTGGCAACACTTACACCGGACGTGAAGCGTCTGCGCGCCTTTGACAAAGTAGCTCTTGCTCCTCATGAGTCAAAGACGGTTACCCTTAACGTAAAGCCTTCTGACCTCGCTTACGTCAACGAAGACCTGCAATGGGTGCTCGAGCCAGGCGATTTCAAGGCTGCTATAGCTAACCAAAGTCTCATCTTTAATATTAAATAACGGTGAAAGAATACGTAATTGGTGTTGACCTTGGCGGAACAAACACCGTCTTCGGTATAGTCAATAAATCTGGCGACATTATCTGCGAGGCATCCATAAAGACACAGCGCTACGCTACGGCAAAGGATTTTGTTGAAGCGGGCTTAGCATGTGTCACTCCACTCATAGAACAAGTTGGTGGAATAACGCACATACAGGGTATGGGCATCGGTGCTCCAAACGCAAACTATTACAACGGAACGATAGAATTTGCGCCAAACCTTTGTTGGGCACACGGCACAACAGTGCCACTGGCACAGATGTTCCATGAGGCGCTGCAAATACCGGTAACCCTCACCAACGATGCCAATGCTGCCGCAATGGGCGAGATGGCATACGGTGCTGCAAAAGGCATGAAAAACTTCATTGTCATAACTCTTGGCACTGGTGTTGGCTCTGGCATTGTTGTCAATGGACAGGTACTCTACGGTCATGACGGTTTCGCAGGAGAGTTGGGACACGTCACTATGGTGAGAGGAAAAGATGGCCGTCCTTGCGGTTGCGGACGTACCGGATGCCTCGAGGCATATTGCTCTGCCACGGGCGTTGCACGCACAGCACGCGAAATACTTTCAACAACAGACCGCGCATCACTGCTTCGTGAAAAGCCAATAGAAGAGATAGAATCACTTGATGTCAGCCTCGCAGCAGCAAAAGGTGACGAGGTAGCAAACGAGATTTATGCCTTTACTGGCAAGATGCTCGGCGAAGCATGTGCCGACTTCACCGCCTTTGCAAGTCCCGAAGCTTATATCTTCTTCGGTGGCATGTGCAAAGCAGGCGACCTTATCATGAAACCTATTGAGGAAGCATATAACAACCATGTGATGTCTATATTCCGCGGTAAGGCAAAATTCCTCATCAGCGAATTGATGGATCGTAACGCAGCGGTGCTTGGCGCCAGCGCATTAGCATGGTAAACGCAAAAATATTGTTAAAATATCTTAAACATTTAATGTTAAAGAAGGACAACATATGGAAATATAAAGAAAAATTCGTAATTTTGCACCCGCTTTGGGTGAATAGTGCCCAAGAGATAAGCAAAAAAGTTCAATTACAAAACAGTTAATGAAACCAGACAACAGAAAACCAAACCCAAAGAACCAATATCGCATAAACGAACAGATTCGTGTACGTGAGGTTCGTGTCGTTGACGAAGACGGTTCGTCAGTAATGCCTACTAAGCAGGCACTTGACATTGCGCGCCAGCGTGGTGAAGATCTTGTAGAGATAAGCCCAAATGCGCAGCCACCTGTATGTCGTATCATTGACTATTCAAAGTTCCTCTACCAGCAGAAGAAACGTGCTAAGGAGATGAAGCAGAAGCAGGTGAAGGTAGAAGTGAAGGAGATTCGCTTCGGTCCTCAGACTGATGAGCACGACTACAACTTCAAGCTGAAGCACGCCAAGGAATTCCTTGAGGAAGGCAACAAGGTTCGTGCATACGTATTCTTCCGCGGTCGTTCTATCCTCTTTAAGGAACAGGGCGAAGTTCTCTTGCTTCGTTTTGCCAATGACCTTGAGGAATACGGTAAGGTAGAGCAGATGCCAAAGCTCGAAGGCAAGAAGATGTTCCTCTTCATCGCACCAAAGAAGGCTGGACAGGCAAAGAAGTCACAGCAGAAGATGGATCGCGAGCGCCGCGAAGCAGAGGCAGGAGCAAAGGCAGAGAGCATTGAAAAAGAGATAGCAGGCGACGGACTTGCAGCAAATGCAAAAGGAATGGATGCTCTCGCAAAGCTTAAGAGCGAAATGCCAAGCGAAGATTAAGCAACAGCCAGCCGCAAGCAAGAAAAGAAAAGAAGAAAAGAGTGCGTAACGCCCGGTATATGCGTTGCCACCATATTAATAATTAATTTAAACATAACAAAAAAATGCCAAAAGTTAAGACAAATTCCGGTGCAAAGAAGCGTTTTGCATTCACCGGTTCTGGTAAGGTAAAGAGACATCATGCTTTCCACAGCCACATCCTGACCAAGAAGACAAAGAAGCAGAAGCGTAACCTTCTCGGTTCAACAATCGTTGACTCAACAAACATGAAGCAGGTTCGTGACCTGTTGTGTCTCCGTTAATTCACCTTATTGTCAAACCTTTTTGTAAAAAAGAAAGTAAAAAACTATGCCACGTTCAGTCAATCATGTCGCTTCTCGTGCGAAGCGCAACAGAATTTTGAAGCTTACCAAGGGTTACTATGGCGCTCGCAAAAACGTTTGGACAGTAGCCAAGAACACCTGGGAGAAGGGTCTTACATACGCATACCGCGATCGTAAGAACAAGAAGCGTAACTTCCGTGCTCTGTGGATTCAGCGTATCAACGCTGCTGCACGCATCGAGGGTCTTTCTTATTCTCAGCTCATGGGTCTGCTTCACAAGGCAGGTATCGAGATCAACCGTAAGGTTCTCGCTGACCTCGCAGTAAACAACCCAGAGGCTTTCAAGGCCATCGTTGATAAGGTAAAGTAAGAAACAACTAATTTCACTACATACCTTTTGTATAATCGCAAACATTTCCTAATGGTTATGTTTGCGATTTTTTTATTGTCTCACTAATACAATAAACCTAAAAATCCTGCGTTATATTATTGTCAGTTGACAACAAATAAATACAAAACTCCAACACACCCGCCTATGAAGCATAATTACTCCATCAAGACTTTTACTCCATCCGAAGCAGCACTGAGTATAATCAGGCAGTTTGCATATACCTATCGCACATTGCAGACAGGCAATGCTCGTGTGGCACTATACCTCAACTAAGGTCAACAGGTATCAATAAATCATAATACCGCAAAAACCATGGCAATAGTATCCCCTTCCCTACTCGCTGCAGACTTTCTGCACTTAGAAAGCGAGATAGACATGATAAACAACAGTGAAGCAGAATGGCTTCACCTTGACGTTATGGACGGTTCCTTCGTACCTAACATCTCGTTTGGTTTTCCTGTATTGGAAGCCGTAGCGAAGAAATGCACGAAGGCACTTGACGTCCACTACATGATAAACAGTCCTGAGCGATATATCAAGCAGACAGCAAAGCTCGGAGCAATGATGATGAACGTACACTACGAAGCGTGCACACACCTTCACCGTACTATACAAGAGATTCACGACGCAGGAATGAAGGCAGGAGTAACACTGAACCCTTCTACCCCAGTTAGTGTGCTTGAAGACATCATCTGTGACGTTGACATGGTGCTGCTGATGAGTGTCAATCCCGGATTTGGCGGCCAGAAATTCATTGAGAACACTATTCAAAAGGTTCAGCGCTTGAAGAAACTCATAACAGAGAGTGGCAGCAAAGCGCTTATAGAGGTTGACGGTGGCGTACAGGGTGAGACAGCACCACGATTAGTTGCCGCAGGCGTTGACGTGCTTGTTTCAGGCAGTTACGTTTTCGGAGCGAAAGATCCGCACGTAATCATCAAGGAACTGAAAGAATTATAAGTTTCAACGATTTTATAGCATACAAAAAATACTCCAGTACTTTACCCAAGTACTGGAGTATTTTTTATACAGTACTGCAGTAATCGTGCCCAAGTACTGGAGTAATCGTGCCCAAGTACTGAAGCGACCCTGCAAAGCGCTGATTACATAATATCCTTTATCACCTCATAGATACGCTGCACTGGCAGTCCCATCACGTTATAATAGCTTCCGTCAATATTCGTTATGCCAATATAGCCTATCCATTCCTGAATGCCATAAGCACCAGCCTTATCGAAAGGTTTATATTCACGGATATAATAGAGTATCTCGTCGTCTGTAAGTTCCTTGAACGTTACATCAGTGCGGACAGAGAATGACGTCTCCAAATCCTTCGTCACAATACACACACCGGTATATACCTGATGCGTCTTACCTGAGAGCTTACGCAACATACGATGCGCATCAGCCTCATCCTTTGGCTTTCCAAGGATTTCATCCTCACAAACAACCACCGTATCGGCAGTGATAACCGTATTGCCCGCCAACAGCTGTTCCTTATAAGGAGCAGCTTTCTTTTTGGCTATATACTCCGCTACATTTTCAGCAGCGAGTGTATCAGGGAACGACTCGTCTATTCCCTTTATAACAAGAACGTCGAAAGGGACGCCCAAGCCTTTGAGCAGTTCCTTTCGACGTGGTGAATTAGATGCTAATATCAACATATTACTTCTTTATTTTCTGAACGTAAGCATCGATCACTGCTACGGCAGTAATATTAACGATATCACGTACACCTGCATCAAAGTCAGTGAAGTGGATAGGCTTGTTAAGACCCATCTGAATAGGTCCTATCACCTCTGTATCAGGTGAGAACGCCTTAATGAGCTTGTATGCAGAGTTTGCAGAAGAGAGGTTAGGGAACACCATTGAGTTCACCACCTGATTATGGAGACGGAGGAATGGATACTTCTCATCACGACGCTCATGGTCAAGAGCAAGATCAACACTCATCTCGCCATCAATCTTCAATGAAGGGAATTCCTGCTGCATCTCCTTTACAACCTCAGAAACCATCTTTGGAGAACCCTCCTTGTCAACACCGAAGTTAGAATAGCTTATCATAGCAATTCTTGGCTCATCGTTGAAGAAGCGAACGGTATCTGCTGTCAGCTTAGCAACATCCTTGAGGGTATCCTTATCAGGATGACGATTTACGAGAGTATCAGAGATATAGTAAGTTCCACGCTTTGAATTCACGATATTCATCGTAGCGAAGTGGTCATAACCCTCCTTGATGCCAACAACCTCCTTTGCAGCCTTGATAGTGTTAGAGAACTTAGTGTAAACACCAGTGATGAAGGCATCAGCCTCACCCGTCTCAACCATCATCATACCGAAGTAGTTACGCTCAAACATCTTGTCGTTAGCCTCTTCGTAGGTATAACCCTCACGGCAACGCTTCTCTGCGAGAATCTTTGCGTAACGCTCACGACGGTCCGCCTCACGGTCATGTCTGAGGTTTACTATCTCCACGCCCTCAAGGTTAAGGTCCAACTCCTGAGCCTTCTTCTGAATCATCTCAGTATTGCCGAGGAGAATAGGCTGACAGAGTCCTTCGTCCTTAGCCTGTACGGCAGCCTTAATCATTGTAGGGTGCAGTCCCTCAGCGAATACTACACGCTGTGGATGCTTACGTGCTGTCTCGTAAAGCTTCTGAGTAACGCTTGTCTCCTGACCCATACGCAGACGAAGTTCCTGCTTGTACTTCTCCCAGTCAGTGATAGGAGTACGTGCCACACCACTATCCATAGCAGCCTTTGCAACAGCAGCAGACACCTCTGTGATAAGACGTGGGTCAACAGGCTTTGGTATGAAATAGTCAGGACCGAAGCTAAGGTTGTTTACGTTATACACCTGGTTCACAACATCAGGAACAGGCTGTTTAGCGAGGTCAGCGATAGCGTGAACGGCAGCAAGCTTCATCTCCTCGTTGATAGCCTTGGCATTAACGTCAAGCGCACCACGGAAGATATAAGGGAATCCGATAACGTTATTTATCTGGTTAGGATAATCCGAACGACCTGTTGACATAAGAACATCAGGGCGTGCTGCCATAGCGTCCTCATAAGAAATCTCTGGTACAGGGTTAGCACATGCAAAGACGATAGGATTCTTCGCCATAGAACGAATCATATCCTGTGAAAGCACATTACCCTTAGAGAGTCCAAGGAACACGTCAGCGCCATTCATTGCCTCCTCAAGGGTATGAACATCGCGGCGGTCTGTAGCAAAGAACTTCTTCTGCTCGCTGAGGTTCTCACGGTCAGATGTGATAACACCCTTTGAATCAAGCATCAGGATATTCTCACGACGTGCACCAAGAGCAACATAAAGCTTTGTACACATGATAGCAGCAGCGCCAGCGCCACTGACAACAATCTTTACATCCTCTATCTTCTTGCCAGCAACCTCAAGGGCATTGATAAGACCTGCAGAAGAAATGATGGCTGTACCATGCTGGTCATCGTGCATCACAGGGATGTCAAGAGACTTCTTCAAACGATCTTCAATATAGAAACACTCAGGAGCCTTGATATCCTCAAGGTTGATACCGCCGAAGGTAGGAGCAATCTTCTCCACTGCCTCACAGAACTTCTCTGGATCCTTCTCAGCAACCTCTATATCAAACACGTCGATACCGCCGTATATCTTAAACAGCAGTCCCTTACCCTCCATAACAGGTTTGCCTGACATAGCGCCGATATCACCAAGTCCAAGTACGGCAGTACCGTTAGAGATAACAGCCACAAGGTTTCCCTTGTCTGTATATTTGTAAGCCGCGTCAGGGTTATCCTGTATTTCCAAACATGGGTATGCAACACCCGGTGAATAAGCCAAAGAAAGATCGGTCTGTGTGTGGTAAGGCTTTGTAGGCATCACCTCAATCTTTCCCGGTCTGCCGCTCTCATGATAAAGCAGAGCAGCCTCTTTTGTAATTTTAGCCATAGAATTATTTATTTGATATTTACAGTTGCTATATATTAATGTGCAAAATTACATAAAAAAAAGGAGAAACACTTTCTTATGAAAGCATTTCCCCATTATTATTCTTAATATCTTGATATATGCTAACCAAAGAGCATTCGCAATGCCTCTTCCACCTTTCTCACAGGATGAAGCTTTATGCTGTAATTCTTTCCCTGCAATGCAGCGAGACTGCGCTTTGGTATTATGATATTCGTAAATCCTAATTTCTCTGCTTCGCTGATGCGCTGTTCTATTCTTGACACAGGACGCACCTCACCACTCAGTCCCACTTCGCCACACATACACCAGCCATCCTCTATCGGCATGTCAACATTGCTTGAGAATATAGCAGCAAGGACGCTCAAGTCCATTGCCATATCCGTAACCTTCAGTCCACCAGCGATATTCACAAAGACATCCTTCTGCACGAGTTTGAAGCCCACTCGCTTCTCCAATACAGCAAGAAGCATATTAAGTCGTCGCTGGTCGAAACCCGTAGCAGAACGCTGCGGTGTACCATAAGCAGCAGTAGAGACAAGTGCCTGAGCCTCAACAAGGAATGGGCGCATTCCTTCAACAGCGGAAGCGATAGCAATGCCACTCATGCCCTCACGGTCATCAGAGAGCAACAGTTCCGACGGATTACTAACAGGTCGCAACCCGTTCTGCAACATCTCATAAATACCCAGTTCCGATGTAGAACCGAAACGATTTTTTATAGAACGCAGTATGCGGTATATTCCCTGTCGGTCACCCTCAAACTGTATCACCGCATCAACGATATGCTCCAGTATCTTCGGTCCCGCAATTGTTCCCTCCTTATTTATATGTCCTATCAATATAACAGGAACACCACTCGCCTTTGCAAATCTCAGCAGCGCAGCAGCACACTCACGTATCTGTGTCACACTGCCAGGAGCAGAATCTACCGTCTCCGTCTCCATCGTTTGTATAGAATCGATGACAACAAGGTCTGGCGCACTATCACGTATCTGATCAAAAATCTTCTCTATAGAAGTCTCACAGAGCACGAGAACGTTATCGTTTCCTGCAACTCCCTCCCCTACTACTTCTTCATTATTACTTATTCCTTGCACGCAGCGCGCCAATCTTTCTGCTCTCATTCGCAGCTGATGCGCACTCTCCTCACCACTGACGTAAAGTATTTCCTTATCCTTCAGTCGCATGATGGTTTGCAACGTAAGGGTACTCTTTCCTATACCAGGATCACCGCCAAGGAGTATTATACTGCCAGGCACCAATCCTCCTCCCAGTACACGATTCAACTCCTCGTCGCCCATATCCATCCTTGGCTCTGCCTTTGTAGAAATATCACGCAGTCGCATTGCCGCACTCTTTCCCATAGCAGTGCTATGCGAAGCAATAACATCCCGCGCAGCAGTGCGGGCGCTTTGCTGACCTACCTCATTGCTGATGCGTATCTCTCGAAAAGTATTCCATTGACCACAGGTTGGACACTTGCCCATCCACTTTGCAGAATCTTGTCCGCAGTTATCACAAACGTATGCTGTCTTTGTCTTAGCCATGGTGCAAAGGTAAGAATATTTTTCTTAACGCACAAGCGAAACTATAACATTTTGAAAGGAAAATTTTGCAGATTCATTTTTTATATGTACTTTTGTGGCTTGATATCAGAATTCATGAAGAAATTTTTATACATAATTCTCGTCTTCACATTCCTTGGCGTAGCATTCAGTTGCGTTACCGAGGAAGAGCGTCGTCGTATAACGCAGGCAGAAAAGGAACGCCTTCGCAAGGAGGACTCCGCATCATTGAAGATTGGCGTCTGCCCTACAGAGGACTGTCTGCCTATCGTTGTAGCCAAGCATCTGCGATTATACGATACGTTAGGCATTGACGTACACCTGAAGTACCTTGGCGCCATCAGCGAATGCCGCCATGCCCTGACCAACAAGAAAGTAGAAGGTGCCGCCATTGACACGCTGCTCATGAAACAACTCAATGGTGACTCCACATGGCTGTATGATGGTTTGAGGACAGAACTCTCATGGCAGTTCTTCACTGCAAAGAAAGCACGAATAAGCCGTACGGCGCAGCTGGCTGACAAGACAATAGGAGCTGACAGTCACGGCGCATCACACCTATTGGCAGAGCAGACCATCGACTCTCTGCTGCGCAAGAACCTGCATACTTTTATCGTTCAGATAGAGGACCCACGCATTCGTCTCGACATGCTTGCCAGTGGCAACATTGATGCGGCATTATTGCCTGAGCCTTTTGCAACAAAGGCACGAAAGGTGGGCGCTAAACACATAGCAAGTGTCAAATCATCACCAGCAGGAGTGATAGCATTCCGAAAGGAAGCAATGAACGACAGCACACGACAGCATCAATACAAGATGTTCATCAAAGCCGTAGGCATTGCCAACGACTCCATAAAAAAATATGGTAAGGACCATTATATCAAGTTCTTGGAATGGTAAGGGAATATATACATAAGGATTTAATAGGCGAAGCCTTCAACATTATATCCAGTGAAGCGAAGGCTTTCCCTGACGAAGGCTTCTCAGACAGACTGGAACAGTGCCGCACTGAGTTTCATTATATGTCAGACTTCATGATGAAAGGCTATAATGACGACAAGCGTTCTGTGCTTTTCACTGACCTGAAGCAACGCATTCTTGACCTTTGGTACGACATCCGCGTAAGGAAAGAGGTTATTGAGATGCATTACATCAAAAACCTTCGCAAGACACTATTATCCAAAGATACCACTGCGACATCATTACAGGCACAGTTGCTCAGCACTACCGATGAACGGGAGCACCACGAAGTCCTGTCACTCACCTTTCTTTCTCTTCTCACTTCATATCATTGGAAGAACACACAAGTGAAGGAATGGTTTGACTTCCTTGCATCATCCGAAACGAATGTCATTGACGCCGCTACACTGACAAGCGCCATTTCGCTTTCATGCATGCTGCATTTCTCTGCCAGCAAGGCTATTTGTCTGGCTCATCTATATGAGGGCAGCGAAGTGCACGAGATACGTCAGCGTGCTTTTGTCGGCTGTATTCTATCCATATCTCATGCGGAACAAAGTGACCAGAAGGACGTTGACGAGGTTATACGCATGCTTCTGAAACACGAACAGGCTGGTAAAGACTTGCTGGAGATGCAGATGCAGATGCTATCATGCGCCAATGCTGATAAGGACAGCGACGAGATACGCAAGAACCTGATGCCGAACATACTGCGCAACCAACCGTTTACGATAACGAAGGACGGCATAGTGGAGCGCGAAGAGGAAGAGGATTGCATAGACACTGATGCGTCTGAGAGAAGAATGGAGGAGATGGAGTCAAGCATTAAGCAGATGCTGAAACTGCAAAAGAACGGCGCGGACATATTCTTTGAAGGTTTCAGCCAGATGAAAAGATTCCCATTCTTCTATAAAATGGCAAACTGGTTCATGCCTTTCTACCTTAATCATCCAGATATTGCCACATACATCAAACAGCTTCCTAACACAGATTTCATACAAAAGGTAACAACCTACGGACCATTCTGCAACTCTGACAAATATTCCTTTGCCATTGCTTTCTCTGGCGTCATGAACCAATTGCCCGAGAATGTGCGCGAGATGATGAAAAACGGAGAGATTGGACCTATAGGTATGCATAAGGAGGATGACGACTTGGATAATCCTTCTTTGCTGAGATTGCAATATCTTCAGGACCTGTATCGTTTCTTCCGCCTCAACCCTATAGCAACGGACATTCCTAATCCTTACAACAACATAGAGAAATGCAAGGCATGGACATCATGTCGCAATCACCTGAAGGATGAAGACCTGAAGGATATGTGCCTATACCTGCTGCGCAAGAGTAACGATGACATCGTCAACAGAGTAGTACCAAAGCTTCTCAACGCATTCAAAGACAAGGAAGGATTTGATAGAAGATACTGCATTGCAGAGTATCGTATGCGCAAGAAGGAATATGAAGAGGCTATTGAGGAATACAGCAAGTGCCTGACGTTAAAGCGTAGCCACAACGGTGCTATGAGAGGTATAGCAAAAGCATACTACGCCTACGGCAACTACGAACTGGCAGAGTTCTACTTTGATGCGCTGCACATGCTCTTCCCTGACCGCAAGTCATATTTCTTCAACTACATCATGTCAAAGATAAAAAGCGGACAAGCAGAAGATATTCTCAACGAACTGTACCGTATGGAGTTTGAAGATACGGAAGACAAAACCACACACAACCTCCTGGCATGGGCTCTGTTGTATGCAGGCAAAGCAGAACAGGCTCTATCCATTTACGAACGTTATGACAGTGAAGAGGAAAGAAAAGACCTTTCCGTTGTCATCAATCACGCCTACGCCCTGATGTTCACGCAAAAAATGCAGGAAGCAATAGAGTTACTTAAGAGTTCCACCGCCAACACAGAAGCAGACAGTAACATACCTACCCTATTGCAAAAGACAATGATGGAGGATGCAGACTTACTCAATAGATACAATTTCGGAGAAGCAGAGAGAGCTATAATCATTTACAGCCTCCAGCAATAGCGTTTTTAGTGAGCAATATCAAGAAAACACTACTTTTCTTTGCGAATGTCGCAAAAAAGTAGTAATTTTGCACCCGTTTTATAAAACAGTAAGAAGCATGCAGGATATAAGAAACATCGCCATCATCGCACACGTTGACCACGGTAAGACAACGCTTGTTGACAAGATGATGCTCGCAGGAAAACTCTTTCGCGAAGGTCAGAACAATTCTGACCAGGTGCTTGACGCCAATGATCTTGAGCGTGAAAGAGGTATTACCATTCTCTCAAAGAACGTTTCCATCAATTGGAAGGGAACAAAGATAAACATCATTGACACCCCGGGACACTCTGATTTCGGAGGTGAAGTAGAGCGTGTGCTCAATATGGCTGACGGCTGCATCCTGCTTGTGGATGCCTTTGAGGGTCCTATGCCACAGACACGCTTCGTTCTTCAAAAGGCACTGCAGATAGGTTTGAAGCCTATCGTTGTAGTAAACAAGGTCGATAAGCCTAACTGTCGTCCAGAAGAAGTGTATGAGATGGTCTTTGACCTTATGTTCTCACTTAACGCAACAGAGGATCAGTTGGACTTCCCTGTCGTTTATGGTTCTGCCAAGAACGGTTGGATGTCTGAAGATTACAACAAGCCAACAGACAATATCGAATATCTTCTTGATAAGATTATAGAAATTATCCCTGCGCCAGAGGTATTGGAAGGAACTCCACAGATGCTCATAACATCATTGGACTATTCTAACTACACGGGACGTATTGCAGTAGGTCGCGTACATCGCGGAACTCTGAAGGAGGGTATGAACGTCACCATCTCACATCGTGACGGTTCTTTAGAGAAGACAAAGATTAAGGAAGTGCATACCTTTGATGGCATGGGCCACGCAAAGGTAAGCGAAGTGCAGAGCGGTGACATCTGTGCTATCATCGGACTGGAGAAGTTTGAAATCGGTGATACAATCTGCGACTACGAAAACCCAGAAGCATTGCCACCAATAGCCATTGACGAACCTACTATGTCAATGCTCTTCACCATCAACGATTCACCATTCTTCGGTAAGGAAGGAAAGTTCGTCACATCACGTCATATCAGCGACCGTCTGGCAAAGGAACTGGAGAAGAACCTTGCATTGCGCGTGGAACCTTTTGAAGATAGCACTGACAAGTGGATTGTAAGCGGACGCGGTGTGTTGCACCTCTCCGTACTCATCGAGACAATGCGACGCGAAGGTTACGAACTACAGGTAGGACAGCCACAGGTTATCTACAAGGAGATAGACGGCGAGAAGTGCGAACCAGTAGAGGAACTGACGATAAACGTCCCAGAGGAGTTCTCAAGCAAAATGATAGATATGGTGACACGTCGCAAGGGCGAGATGACATCAATGGAGAATCAGGGCGAACGCGTAAACATCGAGTTTGACATTCCTTCACGTGGCATCATCGGTCTTCGTACAAACGTTTTGACAGCATCACAGGGCGAGGCAATCATGGCACACCGTTTCAAGGAGTATCAACCATTCAAGGGCGAGATAACACGCCGTCTGAACGGTTCTATGATAGCATTGGAGACTGGTAATGCCTTCGCATACTCTATCGACAAGTTGCAGGATCGCGGTAAGTTCTTCATAGACCCAGGTGAGGATGTGTATATCGGTCAGGTGGTAGGTGAACACGTTCACGACAACGACCTCGTCATAAACGTAACCAAGGCAAAGCAGCTGACCAACGTTCGTGCATCAGGTTCTGACGACAAGGCGCGCATCATACCAAAGACAGTACTTTCTCTTGAGGAATGTCTTGAATACATTAAGGCAGACGAATTGGTGGAAGTAACACCAAAGTCTATGCGTATGCGAAAGGTTATCCTTGATCATCTGGAGCGTAAGCGTGCAAACAGAGAATCATAATCCTCTCACAGCAAAAAGAAATCAATACATCTTTAATATTTTAAGTCCAAATCGAGTAATATCGGTTTGGACTTTTTTCTGCAATAATATTCAATTTGTTACATTTTTTAATAGAAATGTTACATTTTTTAATAATTATCGTTGTTATTTTGAAAAAAAGTAGTAACTTTGTACCGAATTTCGTGTGCGCGCACAACGCATACATACAATTGCAAAGATAAACTAACTTGTAAAGATATAAAAATGAAGAAATTCATATTGCCGGCTATAGCCGCAATGACGTTCCTTGTATCATCATGTATCAAGGATGAGTTACCTAATGCAGAATGCGACATTCGCAAAGCAACAATTCATCTGCCACGCCCACAAGATTATTTTGTAAATCTTGCCGACACGACAGCATCTATCCTACCTTCTTTCACCTCTGATGTAATAAGCTTCACTGGTATCAAGTCAACAGGACGCTACAATGGCCTTACACCAACCTTCACCATTTCCGAAGGTGCAGTAATGTTCCCACAGCAGGGCACTTTACGAGATTTCAGTGATGGCAAGCAGCAGCCATATTACGTTATTGCAGAAGACACAAAGGCGAAATACCCTTACCCTGACATGAACAACGCTCAGGCTGTAGCTGAATACGAAGCAGCTCTTGACAATGCAGTAAAGAACGGCGAACATGTACGCAAGTATTTCGTACAGTTCGTACCTTCAGACATTGAGATGGCAGACATCATAGAGTACAACTTCGATCGCTTCTTCCTCGAGAAAGGCGGCAAATACTTTGAATGGTGCGACCTTTACGAAGGCAGAGAGCGTGCAATACAGAACTGGGCAACAGCCAATAGCGGTATTTCTATACCACGCGGTGACCTTAAACCACAGGATTACCCTACTTCTCCTATCACTACAGGCGGTGTAGATGGCGGTCCTTACGTCAAGCTCACCACAACAAGTACTGGTGACAGTCCACTGACAGCAAGCATGCCTTTGGCTGCCGGCAACTTGTTCCTTGGAGAGTTTGACATCAGAAAAGGTCTCACAGAGACACTTGCTGCCACACGTTTCGGTGCAAACAGTCTGCTCGGACGTAAGCCTCTTATGTTCACAGGTTACTATCAATATACCCCAGGACCTGATTACACTAACGTCAAGAAAGAAGTGATAGCTGGTAAGATTGATGCTCCTGCCATCTATTGCGTCATTTACCTCAACAAAGACAAGGATGGCAACACTGTCATACTAAATGGTAGCGACGTAGAGTCTAATCCTAACCGCGTTGCTCTTGCAGAGGTTACAGATTGGATATATACAACCCAGCAGTCTGGTTGGATAGCGTTTGAGAAGGAGTTCACATGGTTCCAGAACCTTGATGAAGACATTCTCAAGGCACATGGCTACAACTTCGCTATCGTTTGCTCTTCAAGTAAGGATGGCGCTACATTCTCTGGCGCCGTTGGTAGTACTTTGTTAGTAGATAATTTCCGTATCATCAATAAATAAAGGAGAAGAAAGCAATGAATATACAAAACAACATGAAAGGTATCGCATCACGTTTCTTTTTCCTGTGCATGATGATACTATGCTCACTTACCGCTTCTGCACAGATAGACGGTATAGAGGCTGACAAGAGCGAGAAAGAAGACATTATTGCAGGCATTGACATGCGTCATTGGAACTTCGATGTAAGAGCAGGTTATAGCATCGGTGGTACTATGCCACGCGACTTCCCTGCAGAGATGCGCGGCATCAATTCCTTTGCGCCAAAGTTCAACTACCGTTTTGGTGTTGACGTAGAATATCGCTTCAATCCTCATTGGGGACTGTTCTCTGGTATCTATTTTGAGAGCAAGGGCTTCAAGGGCGATGCAGTAATGAAGGGCTTCGACGTATCAATGAAGCAGGGTACCGTAGAGATGACTGGTCCTTATTTCGGTAACGTAGAGATGAACCTCTCGCAGACTGGTCTCACCATTCCTGTTCAGGCTTCATGGTACATCAACCGTAAGCTGAAGGTACGCGGCGGTCTTTATATTTCAATTCTCTCAAACCGCCAGATGAGTGGTTACGCATACGGCAAGCTTGACGAGAACGGCAATGCTACGGCATATATCCGCAAGGGCGATATACGCGGCGAGTTGGTAGAGATAGGCGATAAGGTTGACAACTACGACAAGAACGGCAACCTTATTCCAGCAAAGCCAGGCGAGTTTACTTCAGACATGTTTGAAGACTACATGCGTGTATTCCAGTGGGGTGTTGACGCTGGTCTTGATTGGTATTTCTCTCGTCACTGGGGTGCTTTCGCTGACGTATCATACGGTTTGAATGCAGTGTTCAACGATAAACCAGGCAATCCAATCAATCTTGGACTGTACCCACTTTATGGTACATTCGGTATTGTATATAAAATAGGTAGATAAAGAATATGAGAAAGATATTTTTAACCATTACAGTAATGAGCATCTCAATGCTCTTCACTGCATGTTCAGATGTTGACTTCACATCACACGAATATACGCCAGATGCCATTGGCAATAATGACTGGACAGGTAAGCCTGATACTACTTCTACAGATAAGGACATCCCTGGCATGCTTCCAAGCAACCCTTTCCTTGCTGGAACGCTTGTTTCAAACCTTGCTGATACATACAACGGCGCGCTGACAGTGTCCATCAACGGAGAGTCTCTTGACCCTTCTGAGCAGAATGTTATCATCAGATCTGTAAATACAGAAGGTACAAGCATCAACTTCGGACTGAAGAACTTCATTCTTGGTGATGATGTAAGTCCTATGCCTGTAGGTAATATTATCATAAAGGATATAGCATTGACAAAGGATGAGAACGGCAACATTAACTTCCAGACTGAACAGGAAATCAATATCCTCGCTGGTGACGCGAAGATAGATGGTGAAGATGTTGAGATGTGGCTCGGACCAATGCTCGGACCAATACCTGTCAGCACAAAGGCTACAGGCAACAAGAACTCTATCAGCATACTTATTGATATTGACATGCAGGAGTCTCTCGGACAGATTATCAACGTTTCATTCGAAGCGCCAGGCAATCTTGAGAAAGACCCAAAGGATTCACGCTTTAATGGTACTCCTGTATCAAAGTTTGACAAGGAGAATACCGGTACTGTTACCGTAGAGATAGACGGAACCCAACTTCCATCATCTACAGAACACGTGACCATCATGGCTACTGACGGCACACACTTTAACTTCTCACTCAAGAACTTCATTCTCCAGGATGAAGAGAGTCCTATGGCTGTAGGCACTGTTAAGTTGAAGGATGTAGAACTGAAAGAACTTCCAGATGGTTCCATTGAGATGACCTACAA
>JAGHTW010000173.1 GCA_018065145.1 Candidatus Prevotella equi | reverse complement strand
GGTGATATTGGTGGTGGTGGTAGTGATGTTTTTTCTACTATTCCTGATATTTCTAGTACTGCTAAGGGTATAAAGGATGCTTTCATTAAAAATGTGTTGACCGATGATTAAGAAGTGTTTTGTTGTTCCTGCACTGCTTGCGTTGCTGTGCTTGTCATGTGCAGATAATATCGTACAGGAGACATCTGAACCTGTTTTGGGTGATAGTCACGTATTGCCACCATCAAAGAAGGAGATTCCTTTGGTAGAGATGACTTTCACGGCTTCTATGCCAGGCAGTGAAAGCCGTTCGGTGATGGGTGGCGGCGCTACCAATGGCACTCATCCTTTGTTTTGGAGCGTAGATGATAAGATTGGTGTGATAGGAAAGAAGACGGGGGATGAAGGCGAAATAGACTGCGTTCATAAGTTTACACTTAAAGAAGGTGCAGGTACTTCGTTCGGTAAGTTTGAAGGCGAAGCGGACACGCAGGATGAATATCACATCATTCACCCTTATCAGGGTTGGGTGACGTATGATACAGGGAACAGTAAGACCATGCACATGGTTGTTCCTGCTATTCAGACGGCAAAGGCGAATACTTACGATCCTAATGTAGTGTTGATGGTGGGTAATGCGGATGACTTGGACAAGGATGTGACATTCAAGAATGTTGTCAGCTTCCTCAGGATAAAGCCGAAGTACGACTGTAAGTCTATCACTATACAGACAAACAGTGATGCGGATCGTCTCACGGGTACTGTAGATGTGAGTTATAATGATGGCGTTCCTACATGGACTCCATCAACGCTTTCTGGAGATCATGTAGAAGGTAATCCTACCGCAACGTCCAACAAGGTTACGCTTCGTGGTAACATAGTGCACGACACCTATTATTATATAGCGGTGTTGCCGGGTACTATTAGTTCTGGTTTTACTGTTATCGTTGAGACATGCGACCAGATAGGTGCATATAAAACTACTCAGGCAGCAACGATGTTGCGCAGTAAGTATCATGACTTTACAGGGTTCCCTACAACTGTCATAGAAGAATATGTTGATCTTGGCTTGTCTGTGAAATGGGCCAATCGTAACCTTGGTGCTTTGATGCCATACGATACGGGCAATTATTATGCTTGGGGCGAGATAGGTGCTATGGGAGAGGATGATCCTGATAACGAAATGCTTGCTACAAATTATAAAACGACAACAAAGTTCTATTATAACTGGGAATCGTATAAGTTGGGTGATGGCTCTGATATTGGTGATGATAATCCACACATGAAAAAGTACAAAGATGAGAGTCTAAAGCAACTATTAGACGAGGATGATGCTGCATACATGAGTGAGTGTGGTCGTCGTATGCCGACAAAGGGGGAGTTTGAAGAACTTTTGGCTAATTGTTATTGGGTTTACACAGAGGACTATAAATCAAGCACCAAGAAAGGCTTTATCGTTTATAAGCGTAAGGATGGTGATATAACAGAAAAGACGATTGCCAATTACAAGACGAATAGTTCCTCTGTTGTATATAGTACATCTGATACGCATATCTTCTTGCCGTTTACGGGATTCTATCAGGATAAAAATACTATCAACAATAATACCACGCATGGATATTACTGGTGTAGGGATGTGTATGACCAACTAAATCCAGGTAAATCAGAGTGTTATTATGAAAAGGCTTACGACTTGTTGTTAGGTAATGACAAGGGTGGTAGTAATGAATATGCAGAAATGCATCCTGATAACCGCCGCGGTGGTCAGTGCATACGTCCAGTAATGGCAAAATAATGCGGTAATATTCGTTGTAGTTGTGAAAATTCAAAGTGTCAGCAAAACGCGCGTTTTGCTGACACTTTGTTTGTGTAAGGACGGTTTTGCTTTCTTCAATTCTTAACGGGTGTTAATTATATGGGGGTGTTGTAATCGTATAACTTTTACCGTGTAATCGTGCAACTTTTACTGTGTAATCGTATAACTTTAACAGTGTAAAAGTGGCACTTTCATTTTGTCAAATTAGCATGTTTGTTTTTTGGCGTAGGAAAATGAGGAAATAATGGTTTTATTGTTAAACTTTATTAAAGTTATTCTTGTTTTGCTTTGCTATATAAAAAATAATGTGTAACTTTGCATTCGAAAACTCGTTTTTGAGTTGAAAGTTTTGGATAACATCTGTAATATATAATAAGGTATGATTATGTAGGATTGTTGTTCATAGCAAAGATATTAATAATTAAAAAATATAGAAAGATGAAAAAGATTATGGCTATTGCGGCTTTTGCTGCGATGTTGGTGTCTTGTGGTGGCGGAATGAAGGGAAAGCCTGATTTCAGCGACAACGAGTATGCTGTACGTACAATCGGTTCTTCTGATGCAGACCTTCAGACAAAGTACCCTGCAACCATCAAGGGTCAGCAGGATGTGGAGATACGTCCGAAGGTATCAGGTTTTATTACCCGTATCAATGTAAAGGAAGGTCAGACAGTAGGTGCTGGTCAGGTGTTGTTTGAGATAGACAATGTGACATACAAGGCACAGGTGAATCAGGCACAGGCAGCATTGACAGCAGCAACAAGTCAGCTGAATACAGCTACGCTCACTTATAACAATGCCCAGAAGCTCTTTGCTGCAAACGTTATAGGTCAGTACGAGCTTGACGCAAGCAAGAATACATACGAGAGTGCTAAGGCAGGTGTTGCACAGGCACAGGCAGCCCTTGCATCTGCAAAGGAAGCGTTAAGCTTCTGTTTCGTGACAGCACCAACCTCAGGTGTTGTAGGTTCATTGCCATATAAGGTAGGTGCGCTCGTAAGCGCTTCAAGTCCGGAACCACTCACAACAATCAGTAACAACTCAGGTCTTGAGATATACTTCTCTGTTACGGAGAAGGAGGTGCTGAACATGTCAAAGACAGCCGGTTCAGTACAGTCTGCTATCAACACCATGCCAGAGATAAAGCTGATGCTTGCTGACGGAAGCATCTACAACCATGTAGGTAAGGTAGTAAAGGCATCAGGCGTTATTGACCCAGCAACAGGTTCTATCAGCCTCATTGCACATTTCCCTAACCCAGAGCATCTGCTGAAGGCAGGTGCATCAGGTTACGTCATCATGCCACACAAGGCTACTGGTGCTATCATCATCCCACAGTCATGTGTTGCTGACGTGCTGAACAAGCACTTCGTTTATGTCGTAGGCAAGGACAACAAGGTTAAATATACCGAGATAACCGTAGATCCTAACGATGACGGCGAAAGCTATATCATTACCTCTGGTCTGAAGAAGGGTGACCGCATCGTTGTTGATGGTATCACATCACTTCAGGACGGTATGGAGATAAAGCCAATCACTGAGGCTCAGCTGAAGCAGAAACTGCAGAAGACAGAGAAGCTCGCACAGGTGCAGGGTGATGGCGTCATCGCTGTCGGTAAGGCCCTTAAGGGGGAGTGATTTTAGTTCATAGTGCATAGTGCATAGTTCATAGTTCATAGTTCATAATTCAAAAATCAATGAAACTAGATACATTTATTAATCGCCCGGTGCTCTCTACCGTGATATCTATCTTCACGGTGATTCTTGGTGCGCTCGGACTTGTGAGTCTGCCTATTGAGCAGTACCCAAATATTGCGCCTCCAACCATTTCCGTTCAGGCGTATTATCAGGGTGCTGATGCTCAGACGGTTCAGAACTCCGTACTTGCTCCATTGGAGGAGTCTATCAATGGTGTTGAGGGCATGACGTATATGACCTCTTCAGCTACCAATGATGGTTCTGCGTCCATCACTGTCTATTTCAAGCAGGATGCAGACCCTAACATGGCTCAGGTAAACGTTCAGAACCGTGTGTCACAGGCACAGGCATTGCTGCCACAGCAGGTGACGCAGTCAGGTGTGACCGTTACAAAGCGTCAGACATCCAACGTGCTCATCATGGGCTTGACATCAGACGGCCGCTATGATGACCTTTTCCTTTCCAACTACGCCAACGTCAACGTGATACCAGAGGTAAAGCGTGTGAATGGTGTGGGTGACTGTTCTGCCGTAGGTTTGAAGCAGTTCACCATGCGTCTTTGGATGGACCCTATAAAGATGAAGAACTACAGCCTCGTGCCAACAGATATCGTTCAGGCTCTGTCAGAGCAGAACGTGGAGGCAGCACCAGGTAAGTTCGGTGAGCGCGCAGGCACTCAGTACGAATATACGATGAAGTACTCTGGTCGTCTCAGAACACCAGAGGAGTTCGGCAATATGATAATAAAGAATGTTGCCAACTCACAGATTATTCGTGTAAAGGACGTTGCTAAGGTAGAGCTCGGCGCCATGTACTACTCAGTATTCACCCAGATTGACGGTCACGATGCTGTCATGATGATGGTTGCGCAGACTGCCGGTTCCAACGCTACACAGATTGTAAACGATGTAAAGAAGGTAAACGAACGCCTTGCAGAGTCATTCCCTCCAGGCATGGAGATAAAGTACATGCAGGACGTAACGGAGTTTATCTCTGCATCACAGCATGAGGTATTCAAGACTCTCTATGAGGCATTGATCCTTGTGTTCATCGTGGTGTTCATCTTCCTTCAGGACTTCCGTTCGACACTCATCCCTATGATTGCCGTTCCAGTGTCGCTGATAGGTACAATGTTCTTCCTCTATGTCTTCGGTTTCTCTCTTAACCTGTTGACACTCGCTGCTATCGTGCTTGCCATCGCCATCGTGGTCGATGATGCCATCGTGGTTGTTGAGGCGGTTCACGCTAAGCTTGACATGGGTTACAAGAGTGCGCGTAAGGCAAGTATAGACGCCATGAACGAAATCTCCGGCGCTATCATCTCTATCACGCTCGTTATGTCAGCCGTGTTCGTACCGGTATCATTCATCGGCGGTACGTCAGGTACCTTCTATATGGAGTTCGGTATCACCATGGCTATCTCAATTATCATCTCGGCTGTCAATGCGCTGACACTGTCGCCAGCCCTTTGTGCCGTATTGCTGAAGCCACACGACAAGAACGCTGAGCATAAGTCAACATTCAAGGAGCGCTTCTTCAAGAGCTTCAATGCTTCTTATGAGCGTTTGCAGCTGAAGTATCAGAACTCCGTTCACCGCATCGTAGATAATAAGTGGACATCAGTAGCAGCCGTTATCATCAGTGGCGTATTGCTCGTTGCGTCAGCAATGTTCACAAAGACAGGTCTTGTGCCTGACGAGGATACCGGTACTATATTCGTAACCGTGTCAACACCTCCTGCTACCTCACTTGAGAAGACCAATGAGGTAATGGATGAGGTACAGCGCATGCTTGACAATAATACCGCTATCCGCAGCTGTCTGCGTATCGCTGGTTATAACTTCATCGCTGGTCAGGGTTCCAACCAGGGTACCTTCATCGTTAAGCTGAAGGACTTCGATGAGCGTAGCCGTTCAGAGTACTCTATGATGGTTCTCGGTATGATATACAAGCAGACAGCAGCCATCAAGGGTGCACAGATCCTTGCATTCCAGCCACCTATGGTTGTAGGCTTCTCTGTGTCAAACGGTCTTACCTTCTCTATGCAGGACCGTACCGGCGGCGATATCATCAAGTTCACCGAGGTAACAGACAAGTTCCTTGCAGAGCTTAACAAGCGCCCAGAGCTTACCAACGCCATGACAGCCTTCAAGGCAAACTATCCACAGTACATGATTGACGTGGATGCGGCAAAGTGTAAGCAGGCAGGCTTGTCACCAAGTGCGGTGCTTCAGACCATGCAGGGTTACTACGGTGGCCTCTATGCATCAAACTTCAACGCATACGGTAAGCTCTTCCGCGTATATGTTCAGGCAGACTTCGAGAATCGTGAGAACCTCAAGACTCTTGAGAATATCTACTGCCGCACCAATACCGGCAAGATGACACCTGTCAAGGAGTATGTTTCACTTCACAAGATTTACGGTCCACAGACGCTTGACCGTTTCAACCTCTTCACCTCTATATCTATCAATGCTACACCAGCTGACGGATATTCTACGGGTGATGCTATCAAGGCGGTAAAGGAAGTGGCTGCAACAACACTCCCATCAGGATATACATACGAGTATTCAGGTCTTACACGTAACGAGCAGGAGCAGTCTAACTCTACTGCTATCATCTTCGTGCTCTGTCTTGTATTCGTATATCTGATTCTGTCAGCGCAGTATGAGTCATATCTCTTGCCACTGTCAGTAATTCTTTCCATCCCATTCGGTCTTGCAGGAGCGTTCCTCTTCACCAATCTCTTCGGAAAGAACAACGATATCTACATGCAGATTGCGCTTATCATGCTTATCGGTCTGCTGGCAAAGAACGCTATCCTTATCGTACAGTTCGCACTGGAGCGCCGTCATCTGGGTATGGCTATCACATGGTCAGCCATCCTTGGTGCAGCAGCGCGTCTGCGTCCTATCCTGATGACCGCGTTGGCAATGATTATCGGTCTGTTCCCACTCGTCATCACCGGCATCCCAGGCCTTAGCCTCTTCATGCCACCAGCAGTAGGTGAGAATGGTTACATCACTCTTGGTGCAGCCGCTATCGGCGGTATGCTTGTCGGTACGCTCTGTCAGGTACTCTTCGTACCAGCACTGTTCGTTATCTTCCAGTATCTGCAGGAGAAGATAAGCCCTATCAAGTTTGACGAGGAATTCGGCGAGGCTATCGAGGCAGAGCTGAAGCAGTACTCTGTGCCAAATGATCTTACTAACGTATAAAACAAGTAATCTCATGATGAAGAAACTCACCATAATGACCATAATGTCGGCAACTGTTCTTATGAGCAGTTGCGGACTCTACAGCAAATATCAGCGTCCTGAGGTTTCAGCAGAGAGCATTGACAATATAATGCGCGATGCAGACCAGTATGCCAACACCACCGACAGCAGCAGCTTCGGTGACGTGGCATGGCGCGAGGTATTCACTGATCCACAGTTGCAGACTCTTATAGAGAAGGGCTTGGACAATAACGTTGACGTTTATGCCGCAGCAGTGAACGTGGAGAAGTTGACAGAAGCCCTTAAGTGTGCACGCCTTGCATTCCTTCCTTCTGTAAACTTTGGTTCACAGCAGCCTATGGGTACTATCTCCAATATCTTTGCTGGTCGTGACCATAACCCTAATTGGACAAAGTCATACTCTATACCTATCAGCGCATCATGGACTGTCGATATCTTCGGTAAGATACTCGCTGCGAAACGCGGCGCTGAGGCAAATCTTTCAATGATGAAGGATTATCAGCAGGCAGCACGCTCAGGTATCATCTGCGGTGTGGCTAACTGTTACTATACTCTCCTTATGCTCGACCGACAGATGGAACTGCTTAAGGAGATGGAGAAACTGACAAAGGACACATGGGAGATGATGAAGTTGCAGAAAGAGCTTCGCGGCGCACGTGAGACAAGCGTGGTAAGTGCTGAGGCTGCTTATCTCGGCGTTAAGTCTTCTATTATAGAAATGAATCGTCAGATTCTTGCTACGGAGAGCGCCTTGTCACTTCTTATCGGACAGCCAGCGCAGCATATTGCACGAGGAACACTCGCTGCACAGTATCTGCCAGAGAAGTTCAGCACGGGTTATCCTATCCGTCTGCTCAACATTCGTCCGGACGTACACGCAGCAGAGATGAAGCTCGCTTCATGCTTCTATGATGTTACTTCTGCACGTGCATCCATGTATCCACAGCTTACTATTACTGCCAGTGCGTCATACGTTACTCCTGGTGACTTCATTGCTGCTTTTGCAGGTTCTCTCATGCAGCCACTCTTCCAGAATGGTCGCCTGCGTTATCAGCTGAAGGCTGCAAAGCTTGACTATGACGTTGCTGCAAAGGAGTGGGAACACACTATCCTGTCAGCAGGAGCAGAGGTAAGCAATGCCTTGATAGAGTATAACAGCGCTAAGGAAAAGAGCGCCGTTGATGCTAACCGCGTAGAGGTGTTGGAGAAGAGTGTGGAATATACTCGTAACCTCTTCTCTATGGGCAGCAGTTCATACCTTGAAGTTATCTCTGCACAGTCTAATCTGCTTAATGCACAGACCAATCAGGTTACTGATGACTTCAACAAAATGCAGGCTGTAGTAAATCTCTATTCTGCTCTTGGCGGAGGAAGGTACTAATTGTTAATGCATAATTCATAATTTATAATGCATAATTGTTATGAGTAATATAAGTGATAAAGCATATATAGACCCAAAGGCGAAGTTGGGCAATAACGTTACCGTAATGCCTTTCGCATATATTGAGGGTGACGTGGAGATTGGTGATGACTGTGTTATCTATCCTCATGTGAGCATTATGAACGGAACCAAGATGGGTAAGGGAAATACTGTGTTCCAGGGAACCGTGCTTGGTGCCGTGCCACAGGACTTCAATTACTGCGGACGTCCTACAAAGCTCATCATTGGTGATAAGAATATCTTCCGCGAGAACGTGGTGATAGCACGCTCCAGCTATGATACTGATGGCTCTGCTACGACTATCGGTAACGAGAACTTCTTCATGGAGGGCGTACATATCTCACATGATAACCATATCGGTAACGCTAACGTGTTCGGTTATGGTACAAAGCTGGCTGGTGACATCACCGTAGAGGATCATGTTATCTTCTCTTCAAGTATCATCACCAATGCTGGTTGCCGCGTAGGACGCTACTCTATGATTGTAGCCAACAGCTATTTCTCTAAGGATGTGCCTCCATACATCATTGCATCAGGCGATCCTATAGAGTTCTGCGGCGTGAATAAGCCTATATTGCAGCGAAGCGGTGTTGATGAAAAGACTATCAACCACGTTGCTAATGCTTATCGTCTTGTCTTCAACGGACAGAACGATATAATGGACGTTTGTAATCAGATTGTTCAGCAGGTGCCACCAGGCGAGGAGATAGATAATATCATCACCTTCCTCAGCACTTCTAAGCTGGGTCTTATTACGAAACTTTAATATAAGAATAACATTTATATCTTTGCACTTTTTGATAATTACGAGGCAGGTTGTCGGGAGACACCCTGCCTCCTTTTTATTGTGTTTCTAATGTGACGAATTATAATAAAATAGGAAAATGTTTTGTTTGTTCGGAGAAAATGATTATCTTTGCAAAAATAACTGTTATTATCGAATATGAAACTAATTAATAGAATTGTGTCAGCGCTTGTTTGTCTGCTGACTGTAAGCAGTGTATCTGCAAAGAATAAGTATCCGTTTGCAATGCCAGAAGTGGCGCAGGTAAACATTCCTTCTTACACCATAAACCTTAAGGATTATGGCGCTAAGGGCGATGGAGGTACTCTTAATACCGAAGCTTTTGCAAAGGCAATGGCGCATCTTTCACAGAAGGGTGGCGGACATCTCGTTGTGCCTGCTGGCATTTGGCTTACCGGTCCTATTCAGTTTGAGAATAATGTAGATCTGCATGTAGAGCAGGGCGCACTGGTTCTCTTTACAACTGATTATGATGCTTATCCAGAGGTGAAGACAATATATGAGGGAAACACTTCAAGGAGAAGAATGTCGCCGCTGTATGCTTATCACAAGCATGATATCTCAATAACAGGCCCTGGCGCCTTTGATGCACAGGGACAGGCATGGCGCCCTTCAAAGAAAGGTAAGTTCACAGAGTCTCAGTGGAAGGAACTGACATCAGGCAAGGGCATAGAGATGAAAAACGTATGGTATCCTGATGCTAAGGATGATGAATTGGCAGGAAAGGCCGGCGCTCCTGATATGCGTAGGGTGAATGGCCGTCCTGTACTCCTTGAGTTTGAGGGTTGTCAGCGCGTGTTGCTGCAAGATGTGACATTGAGTAATTCTCCTGCATGGAATACTCATCCGCTGAAGTGTGAGGACGTGACGATAGATCATGTTACCATTCGTAACCCATGGTATGCACAGAATGGTGACGGTCTTGACCTGGAGTCTTGTAACCGTGTTATCATCAAGAACTCTACTTTCGATGTTGGCGATGATGCTATCTGCATAAAGAGCGGTAAGGATAAGGAAGGTCGTGACTGGAAGATGCCTTGCCAGAATGTTATCATCGAGGGATGTACCGTGCTTCATGGTCATGGAGGATTCGTTATTGGCTCTGAAATGTCAAGCGGAGCGAAGAATATATACGTGAACAACTGCTTGTTCAATGGTACTGACACCGGTCTTAGACTTAAGTCAACACGCGGACGTGGCGGTGTAGTAGAGAATATATATGTAAATAATATTAATATGGTGGATATTAAGGGTGATGCCTTTACCTTTGACCTCTATTATGCCAATAAGCCTGTAACAGGAAAGGCGGACAAAGATACATCGTCTTCTGACGCTGTGCCTGCAGTGACAGAGGAGACTCCTTGTTTCAAGAACCTCTTCATCTCAAATATTATCTGCCAAGGCGCACAGCGTTGTATCTATTTCAATGGTCTTCCTGAGATGCCTCTTGATAACTTGCAGATGACGAATTCACTCTTCGTAGGTGAAAAGGGCGCTGAGATGCATTACTGTAAGAATATTTTGTTTAAGAATGTAACGATAAATAATAAGGTTGGCGAGCGTATCGTTCAGACTGATGTAACAGGTTTTAAGGAGAAATAAAATGATGAAAAAGATATTCAGCCTCTTGGCTTTCGCTCTTGTGTGCGTAATGTTCGTGTCGTGTGATAATAATACGGCACAACGACTTGACGGTGTGTGGGAAGGAGAAGTTGCACAGACATTCTTTGTTGGACGTTGGGGAAAACCGGTAACGGAATTTCAGAGCGTTGACATAGAGTTCTTCAAGGATCCTTACCGTTTTGCAAAAGGAACGGGCGTAGAGATAGATTATACCTACGTCAATGAGAAAACGGGTAGGGTGAGTTACGTTAAATGCGATTTCGTTTACGAGGTGAGAAATGGAAGGATTTATCTGGACTATGCTGATGGTTCGCATATCGTTATCTATAGATATAGCCTTGGTAATTCTCGTTTCTCAGGAGTATTCTGCGATTATCGCACAGGAGAAGAACTGGCGAGCTTTAACTTCTATAGGGTGAATAATCATCGTTATCTGAATGATAGAAATTATTATTACAGTAACGATTATTCAGGTGGCTACTATTATGGCAATGCCGCTGCTCCTGAAGTTAAGATAACGTACGAGGAGATTCCTTCTCCTATGCTGGAAAAGTAGAAAAAGACTATGCGTATAGGACTTTTTGGCGGTTCTTTTAACCCTATTCATACAGGACATATAACCCTTGGCAAGACAATGCTGAGGGTTATGTGCCTTGATGAGGTGTGGTATATGGTGTCACCACAGAATCCTTGGAAGGTGTCTGCGGAACTGTTGGATGAGCAAAAGAGACTGACGATGGTACAAACGGCACTTGAAGGAGAGGAGGGACTGAGAGCCTCGGACTATGAGTTTCACCTGCCAAGACCTTCATATACATGGAATACCCTGCAACATCTGAAGCAAGATTTACCTGATGCTGAATTTGTCTTGATAATAGGCGGTGATAACTGGGCGCAGTTTGATAAGTGGGCACACTACGAAGAGATACTGGCACAACACGAGGTGGCGGTGTTTCCACGAGAAGGTGCGCAGATAGATAAAACAACATTACCTGATAACGTTACGGTGGTGGATGTGCCGCTGGTGAATGTTACCAGTACACAACTGAGAGAGATGATAAGAAGGGGAGAGGATATCGCCGCTTTCGTGCCGGAAGAGGTGGAGAGAGTGATAAAAAATAAATCATACTACTTGTAATATTGTATCATAATCATTACACTTTTCACCTCTCGCACATTTTTTACGCTAAAGTGAACGGCAAATAGTAAAAAATATACTACCTTTGCTGAAGAAATCTAAATATTATATTATACTAAAACAATGGCAAAGCAATATTTATTAGGATTCGATGTCGGCACGTCAAGCGTGAAGGCATCACTCGTTGATGTAGAAACAGGACAGATGGCAGCCTCTGCTTTCTATCCAGAGTCAGAAGCTCCTATCACATCTCATAAGACAGGATGGGCAGAACAGGACCCGGAGATGTGGTGGACAAATGCAAAACTCGCGTTGAAGAAGATTATGTCTGACGCTAATGCTGCAGCAGAAGAGATAAAGGCAATAGGTATCTCTTACCAGATGCATGGTCTCGTTTGCGTGGATAAGGATCAGAAAGTGTTGCGTGACTCTATTATTTGGTGTGACTCACGCGCCGTTCCTTATGGCGACAAGGCGTTTAATGAACTCGGTGACGAGCAGTGTCTTAGTCATTTGCTTAACTCTCCTGGTAACTTCACTGCTGCAAAGCTGGCATGGGTGAAGGAGAATGAACCAGAGACGTTCGCTAAGATATATAAGGTGATGCTTCCTGGTGACTATCTCGCAATGAAACTAAGTGGTAAGATAAATACTACTATCAGCGGATTGTCTGAAGGTATGATGTGGGACTTCAAGGAGAAGAAGCCTGCTCAGTTCCTCTTTGATTACTATGGATTCCCAGCATCATGCATTGCTGATATCGTTCCAACATTCTCTGTGCAGAGTACTGTTTCAAAGGAAGCAGCAGCAGAGACTGGTCTCGCAGAAGGTACGCCTATAAGCTATCGCGGTGGTGACCAACCTAACAATGCTCTTTCACTGAATGTGCTTAAGCCTGGTGAGATTGCTGCTACTGGTGGTACTTCTGGCGTGGTATATGGCGTGCTTGGTGAGGTGAACTATGATCCAAAGAGCCGTGTTAATACCTTTGCACATGTCAACTATACCGAGGATGTTGATCGTCTTGGTGTGTTGTTGTGCATCAACGGCACTGGTATCCTTAATGCTTGGATGAAGCGTACTGTTGCTCCAGAGGGTATATCATACGCAGAGATGAATGACCTTGCAGAGTCTGTGCCTGTAGGTGCTGAGGGATTGTCTGTCATTCCATTCGGAAACGGTGCAGAGCGTGTGCTGCAGAATGAGAATCCTGGCGCAAGCGTGCAGGGTATCAACTTCAATATTCATACTAAGGCACACGTGTTGCGTGCCGCTCAGGAGGGTATAGCGTTCTCTTTCGCTTACGGTATGGAGATAATGGCGCAGATGGGTATGGAGATTAAGACCATCAAGGCTGGTCATGCTAATCTGTTCCTGTCACCTCTCTTCCGTCGTACTCTTGCTGCTGTTACAGGAGCAACGATAGAACTCTACGAAACAGACGGTAGTGTGGGCGCAGCAAAGGGAGCTGGTATCGGCGCTGCTATATATAAGGATAGCGATGAGGCATTCTCAACACTTAAGTTGCGTGCTATCGAGAAACCTGTAGAGGATACTGAGGCTTATAAGGCTGCTTATAAGCTGTGGTGCGAGAAGATAAAGTAAAATAATAACGACATAAGTAAAGCCCCATTCTCAAACGAGGATGGGGCTTTCTTTATGCCTTTTGTAAAACAAGTTATGATTGCTTGTTTCGTAATGTTTGCTTATTGTTTCTTTGGGAATGAACTGCTACCGTACTTAAGGAATGAATCCATCGTAATCTCGAATATCAATGTACTATATGCAGGGATGCTATTGTTGTCCTTGTCTTTGTATCCTAACTGATAAGGTATTGTTACAATGCAGTGGTCGCCAGGATGCATATATTGCAATGCTGTTGAAAAGCCTACGATGTTATTGCCCGCAACAGGGAATGCAACAGGGATAGCTGTGTTGACATCAAGTACATTTCCATAGAAAGAACTGTCAAAACATAGTCCTACCTCCATGTTGTATAAAGGAGCGCGGTGCGTTGCTGATGGCAAGAGAAAACCACGATAGTGCACTCGTACAGAGTCGGTGTGTTCTGGTGCCTCTGTATTGCCCGAAGCAGAAATCACTTGCATGATGACATAGTCAGTCTTCTTGCCTTCTGCCTTGTCTTTCGTTGTTGCCTTAAGCAACTTCCAATGCTCAGGATCGCTTACACTATTGGCTGCTGCCTGTATGTATGCAGTCTCAAAATATGCATCGTTGGTTGCTTGCCAGTTAGTGTACTCGGTTGAGTCGGTAGAACTTTCTGAGCATGAGGTCATGCTCAGAAGTGCTACGCAACATGATATAAATGTATAGATGTATTTGTTCATTCCTTAATGATGCTTTTCGTTATTACTGTCTGGCTGTATTGCCGTCAGACATTGGTAACGCTTTATTACTGAAGCTTCTTCAGCAGAGCAGTGATAGATACCTGATCCTCAATCATTCCACGAAGGTCTGCGATGTTCACACGTACCTGTTCCATGGTGTCACGGTAACGAAGTGTTACTGTGTTGTCCTCAAGAGTCTGGTGATCTACTGTTACGCAGAATGGAGTACCGATAGCATCCTGACGACGGTAACGCTTACCAATCTGGTCCTTCTCCTCGTACTTACAGTTGAAGTGGAACTTAAGGTCGTTGATGATTTCCTTTGCCTTCTCTGGAAGTCCGTCCTTCTTTGTGAGAGGGAATACAGCGAGCTTAACAGGAGCAAGGGCTGCAGGCAAGTGAAGCACTGTACGTGTCTCGCCATTCTCAAGCTTCTCCTCCTCATAGCTGTGACACATGATAGAGAGGAACATACGGTCAACACCGATAGATGTCTCGATAACGTAAGGAACGTATGACTCGTTGATTTCTGGATCAAAGTACTCAATCTTCTTTCCTGAGAACTTAGCGTGGTTGCCAAGGTCAAAGTTTGTGCGAGAGTGGATGCCTTCTACCTCCTTGAAGCCGAAAGGCATGCGGAACTCAACGTCTGTTGCTGCGTTAGCGTAGTGAGCCAACTTGTCATGGTCGTGGAAACGATAGTTCTCTGCACCGAAACCAAGGTTCTGATGCCACTTCATACGTGTCTCTTTCCACTTTGCGAACCAGTCAAGCTCTGTACCAGGCTTAATGAAGAACTGCATCTCCATCTGTTCGAACTCACGCATACGGAAGATGAACTGACGTGCAACGATCTCATTACGGAATGCCTTACCAATCTGTGCAATACCGAATGGAATCTTCATACGACCAGTCTTCTGTACGTTCAGGTAGTTTACGAAGATACCCTGCGCTGTCTCTGGACGGAGATATATCTTCATTGAGTTGTCTGCAGAAGCACCCATCTCGGTAGAGAACATAAGGTTGAACTGACGAACGTCTGTCCAGTTCTTTGTACCAGAGATAGGACAAACAATCTCTTCGTCAACGATGATCTGCTTAAGCATATCAAGGTCCATGTCGTTCATTGCCTTTGCATAACGTGCATGCAAATCATCAAACTTCTTCTGGTTCTCCTGTACGCGTGGGTTAGTAGCGCGGAACTGTGCCTCGTCAAAGGAATCACCGAACTTCTTAGCAGCCTTTGCCACTTCCTTTGCTATCTTGTCTTCGTACTTTGCCATTTGTTCCTCGATGAGAACGTCAGCGCGGTAACGCTTCTTTGAGTCGCGGTTGTCAATGAGAGGGTCATTGAATGCGTCAACGTGACCTGATGCCTTCCATATTGTTGGATGCATAAAGATAGAGGAATCGATACCTACGATGTTGTCGTGAAGCAACACCATTGACTGCCACCAGTACTGTTTGATGTTGTTCTTCATCTCTACACCGTTCTGAGCGTAGTCATATACTGCGCCCAAACCATCATAAATCTCACTTGAAGGGAATACGAAACCATACTCCTTGCAGTGACTAACAATCTTCTTGAATACGTCTTCTTGCTGTGCCATTTTTATTTTGTATTTGTTTTGTTTACGTTTAATTGTGCAAAGATACTAAAAAAATATTACATAGCGTCCCTTATGTCAACTATTTTACATTATATTAACGCGATTGTGCTATAATAATGCAATATGGACGCTTCTCGTTTACCTTATATACCATATACCGCCCTTTTCTATCATGGGTACGACAATTTCTTCTTTTGTCTTGTCGCTGAAATAGATAGAGAGGAAAGAATTGGCAGTATGTGATGCCGTATCTGCTGTAGCGCGGACAGCCGTAATGCTGTCAATGCCGTCATGTTCCTTCTTCTGTTTCTCTATGAACATCTTTGCGTTGAGCACCAGTTGCTGACGATAAACAGGCGATATGCTGTCACCATGCAATGTGGCATCAACGAAATTGTCGTAGTCGCCTTTCAACAGCATGTCATAGTACATGCGTGCTGTCTCTAGTGCAACGCTTTCTGGTGTTACGATGTCCTTCTTGCATGACGTAAAGGCCATGCAAGCGGAACAGAGAAGAATGATGATGAAACAATAGATGTTGTTGCGCATACTTTACTTCTGTCGTATGAATACATTGATAGGAGTACCGGTAAGATTCCAGTGTGCACGTATCTGGTTCTCAAGGAAACGGCGGTATTGTTCCTTTACATACTGTGGCAGGTTTGCGTAGAATACGAATGTTGGTATCTGAGTGTCAGGCACCTGTGTGCAGTATTTAATCTTAATGTATTTGCCCTTTATTGACTGTGGTGGTGTAGCCTCAATGATAGGCAGCATCACTTCGTTCAGCTTGCTGGTGCCTATCTTTGCCTTACGGTTGAGATATACCTCCTTGGCAGTCTCAAGAACCTTGAAGATACGCTGCTTTGTAACTGCAGAAGCAAAGACAATAGGGAAATCGGTGAATGGGGCCATGCGCTCGCGGATGGCATTTTCAAATGTCTTGATAACCATCTGGTCTTTGTCCTGTACCAAGTCCCACTTGTTTACTACGACAACAAGCGACTTGTTGTTCTTCTGTATGAGTTGGAATATGTTCATATCCTGTGCCTCAATGCCGCGAGTGGCATCAATCATAAGGATACAAACGTCGGAATTCTCTATGGCGCGGATAGAGCGCATAACGCTATAGAACTCCAAATCTTCGTTTACCTTGTTCTTGCGTCGTATTCCTGCGGTGTCAACGAGATAGAAGTCAAAGCCGAATTTGTCATAACGAGTGTATATAGAGTCACGTGTTGTACCTGCTATTTCTGTTACGATGTTGCGTTCCTGTCCGATGAATGCATTGATGATACTTGATTTTCCGGCATTAGGGCGTCCTACAACGGCAAAACGTGGTATTCCTTCCTCTGCGCCTTCGTCTTTATTATCAGGAAGAAGCTCAAGAATCTTGTCAAGCAAGTCTCCTGTGCCGAATCCTGTTACTGCACTGATGCAGAAAGGGTCGCCAAGACCAAGACGATAGAAGTCTGCTGCGTAGTACTGCTGTTCGTTGTTGTCGGTTTTGTTGCTGACAAGTATTACAGGCAGTTTCGTTCTGCGCAGTATCATTGCTACGTCCTCATCGAGATCGGTAACACCCGTCTGTACGTCAACAAGGAAAAGCACGAGGTCAGCCTCTTCTGTTGCAATCTTTACCTGTTCGCGGATGGCATCTTCAAAGATATCATCACTGTTTACTACCCATCCTCCGGTATCAACGACGGAGAATTCCTTGCCAGACCATTCGCATTTACCGTATTGGCGGTCGCGTGTCGTGCCTGCAATGTCACTAACGATGGCGTGACGAGTCTTTGTCAGCCTGTTGAAAAGCGTAGATTTGCCCACGTTCGGGCGTCCTACGATAGCTACTAAGTTTCCCATTTTTCATTTCCCGCTCCTTTTGCGGTTCCATTTTTGCTCAGTAAATAAACTGGGTTTATATTACTCTGGGTTAATAAATAATGTTGTGTAATTTGCTTTGCTTAGTTTTCTATACTAAGTTATATCCGAAAGACGTCAGCTCCTTATCGTTTGAGCGCCAGTCCTTATCTACTTTCACGAAAGTCTCAAGGTATATTGACTTGTCAAAGAATTTCTCCAAAGCCTTGCGTGCTTCTGTATTAACCTTCTTTATTGCGATACCCTGATGTCCGATGATGATACCCTTCTGTGAGTCACGCTCTACATATATTGTTGCTGTGATATGAATGCGCTTTTCTGTTTCTTTGAATGAGTCGCAACGTACCTCCACGCTGTATGGTATCTCCTTGTCGTAATAAAGAAGAATCTTCTCTCTGATTATCTCTGTTACGAAGAATCGTGCAGGCTTGTCCGTTAATTGCTCTTTATCAAAGAACGGAGGTGACTCAGGGAGCAGTTCTTTGATACGGTTAAGGAGAATGTCAACGCCGAATTTGTTCTTTGCTGACAGTGGAAGTATCTCTGCGTTAGGAAGAAGCGAATGCCATTTCTCAACAATCTCGCCAAGTTTCTTCTGGTCGCTTTGGTCAATCTTATTGATGAGAAGTATAACAGGAATAGTCTGTTTTGCTACTTTGTCAAGGAAATCGCGGTTCTTCTCTGGGTCTTCCACTACGTCCGTCACATAAAGCAATATATCTGCATCTGTTAATGCAGACTCGGAAAAGGCGAGCATTGACTCTTGTAACTTGTAGTTTGGCTTCAGTACACCAGGAGTATCAGAGAATACTATCTGCATCTCTGGTGTGTTTACAATGCCCATTATACGATGTCGTGTAGTCTGAGCCTTAAAGGTAGCGATTGATATCCTCTCGCCGACCAGTTGGTTCATGAGTGTTGACTTGCCAACATTAGGATTGCCTACGATATTGACGAAACCTGAGCGATGTTTTATTGTCTCTTTCTTCTCCATAAAAAGCAAAAAGGCGCATCTCATTTACTTAATGAGACGCGCCTCGTTTTTATTTTAGTTTGTTGCTAATCATTATTATGCCTTGTCTCCATCGTAACCCCACTTGAGGTAGCTTGCTCCGTGTACGAAACCAGCACCGAATGCTGTAAGGATTACGTTGTCGCCCTTCTTCAATTTCTTCTCGAAGTCCCAGAGAGCAAGTGCGATAGAAGCGGCACTGGTGTTACCATAGTGCTCGATGTTAATCATTACCTTCTCCATTGGAATGTCAAGGCGCTTTGTAACAGCCTCAATGATACGCATGTTTGCCTCGTGAGGGATGACCCATGTTACGTCTTCCTTGCTGAGGTTGTTGCGCTTCATTATCTCCTCTACATCATCAGCCATAGATGTTACGGCATAGCGGAACACTGTACGACCCTCCTGATAGATGTAGTGCATACGGTGATCAACGGTGTAGTGTGATGCAGGGCAAGCAGAACCACCTGCCTTCATGTGAAGATAAGGTAATCCGATGCCATCAGTACGGAGGTATGAGTCAACGAATCCAACGCCCTCTTCTGTTGTAGCTTCAATCATTGCAGCTGCAGCACCATCACCGAACAATACACATGTCTGACGGTCCTGATAGTCAACGATAGAAGACATCTTCTCGGCAGCAACGACGATAACTCTCTTATATCGTCCGCTCTGTATCATTGAACAAGCGAGATCAACAGTATAGAGGAATCCGCAGCAAGCGCATGATACGTCGAAGCCGTGGGCATTCTTCATGCCGAGCTTACCGATAACGATGCTGGCATTTGAAGGGAAACGGTAGTCGCCTGTTGTTGTTGCGCAGATAACAGCGTCAACAGTCTGTGGGTCAACACCGGTCTTCTGAATCAACTGACGTACGGCCTTGCGTGCCATGTATGCAGAGCCCAGTCCCTCTTCGTTGAGGATGCGGCGCTCCTTGATACCTACACGTGTGAGAATCCAATCATCGCTGGTTTCAACCATGCGAGAGAGCTCTTCGTTTGTAAGTATATATTCAGGTACGTAACCACCGATGCCGGTGATAACAGCATTAATCTTCTCCATTATGATAATCTTGGGGAATCAAAAAAATAAAAGTATTACTCAGCTACCTCGTCCATTACGATTGCCTGCTGACCACGATACTGTCCGCATGTAGGACATACAGTGTGGTAAACATAGTATGCACCGCAGTTAGGGCATACAGCGAGTGTAGGAGCTACTGCCTTATCATGTGTACGACGCTTAAGTGTACGAGTCTTTGACTGTCTTCTTTTTGGATGTGCCATTTTGTTTTTTAATTTTTAATGTTTTACTATTTGCTGTTAATGAAAGATAGTCACTGGCATTTTCTAATTCTTTAGTTGTGCCAGTGCAGCCCAGCGAGGATCAATGGTATCTTCTGCAATCTCATCACCACTTCGGGTGGCTGATAACTCTTGGAGTTTTTTAATCATCGCATCATTGCATTTTCCAGGTGCATGAACGTGCTTGATGGGTATTGCCAATACTATTGTCTCATAGACGAGCCATGCGGTGGAGAGTATTCCTTCATTCTCGTCCACGATGATGATGTCCTCGTCTTCGCTTGGGTTTTGTCCTAGTTTAACGATGTAACTGCTTTCCGCCTTTACGGGTTGCTCCATGTCTTCAAGACACAAATCGCATTGCACCATAACAGTGCCCTCGACACTGATAGTAAGGGTAAACTCTTCCGTTGCTGCCTTGCGTATAAGCAGTTTGGCGTTTACTCTTCCATCTTGTATCTGGGCGTCATCAAGACTAAGGAAAAAGTCTTTGTCAAGCATTACGGAGGCCTCGTAAGAGTCTTCCTTCAGTGCTAAAAGGTCTATATCCATTGTCTCTAAACTAAACATTTGGCTGCAAAGTTAGTAATATTTTCTGAAACTGCAAAACATTTCGGTGTTTTTTTTGTCTTTTATTCCATTATGTGTGTATAATTGATTTCTGTTCTGCCGTTATTTAATAAATAATGTGTAACTTTGCATTCAATTATTTACAAAATAGGAATATGAAAGAAAAAATACAGACACTCGTTGACACAGCAGTCAAGGGAATACAGGAAAAGAAAGGTCACAGCATCAATGTTGTTGACATGGAGGGAATGGAAGGCGTAATATGTCAGGCTTTTGTTATTTGTGAGGGAAACTCTCCTTCTCAGATATCAGCCATAATGGACTCTGTAGAAGAGACTATGCGCAAGGAATTGAAGGAGAAACCTGTTCGTACTGCGGGTACGGAGAATTGTATCTGGGTAGCGATGGACTATGTTGACATTATCGTTCATATCTTCTTGCCAGAGGCTCGCGACTTCTATGATCTTGAGACCTTGTGGCAGGATGCTCCTATCACAGAGATTCCTGATTTGGACTAAGACGTTCTCCTTATGGAGAAAGTAATAAGTAATAAGTAAAAATTAAAAAATTACAAGTAAAAAGTAAAACGATTTGGAAGCAAATAGTTCTATGAATGGCATCCGTCCACCTAAGATGCCTCGATTCAATGTTAGTTGGATATATTTCATTATTCTTGTCATCCTTGGCATAATGTTCTTTACCGATGGTGGCAAGACTATAGGTGAAGGCACCAGTCGTCGTGCTTCATACAGTAACTTCAAGGTATATGTTGACCGTGGATATGCACAGCGTGTGGTTGTGAATAAGAGCGAGTCAAAGCTGAAGATGTATGTCTATTCGGCAAACATCCGTGATGTTTTCAATCAGTCTCGTCAGCAAACGGGTGATGATCCTAGTGTTGAGGTGACCTATGGTAGCGTAGATCAGGTGGAGGCGTTCCTTGAGGCAAAACGTGCTGAAGGAAAATTTAAGGGTGAACTTGTGTATGAAACAAATACGCAGGGTGGCATTCTTAACTTTCTCATAAACTTAGCGCCTGTCGCATTCTTTGTTTTCCTGTGGTTCTTTGTTATGGGTCGCATGGGAGGCGGTGGCACTGGCATGGGTAATGTGTTCAGTGTAGGCCGTTCTAAGGCTCGTATGTATGAAAAGGGCAATAGCATCGGCATTACATTCAAGGATGTTGCCGGTCAGGTAGGAGCAAAACAGGAGGTTCAGGAGATTGTGGAATTCCTGAAGAACCCGAAGAAATATACCGAACTCGGTGGTAAGATACCAAAGGGTGCGCTTCTTGTAGGCCCTCCGGGTACAGGTAAGACATTGCTTGCAAAGGCTGTTGCTGGTGAAGCTGATGTACCATTCTTCTCTATGTCTGGCTCAGACTTCGTGGAAATGTTCGTCGGCGTCGGCGCATCACGCGTTCGTGATACCTTCTTTAAGGCAAAGGAGAAGGCACCGTCTATACTGTTTATCGATGAGATTGATGCCATTGGCCGTGCACGTAGCAAGAATCCGGGATATGGCGGCAATGACGAGCGGGAGAATACGCTCAATGCCTTGCTGACTGAGATGGATGGCTTCGGTACAAACTCCGGTGTTATCATCCTTGCGGCTACCAACCGTGTTGATATGCTTGATAAGGCATTGCTTCGTGCAGGACGTTTTGACCGACAGATAAATGTGGATCTGCCAGACTTGCCTGAGCGTAAGGAGATATTCCAGGTGCATCTGAAGCCTATCAAGGTTGACGAGTCGCTGGATGTAGAGCTTCTTGCACGTCAGACACCGGGCTTCTCTGGTGCTGATATTGCCAATGTATGTAACGAGGCAGCCCTTATCGCAGCACGTAATGACCACAGTCTCGTAGGAAAACAGGACTTCCTTGACGCTGTTGACCGTATCATCGGCGGTCTGGAGAAGAAGACAAAGGTGATGACAGCAGAGGAAAAGCGTTCTATTGCCCTTCATGAAGCTGGCCATGCTACGATTTCCTGGTTCTGCCAATATGCCAATCCTCTTGTGAAGGTGACGATAGTGCCACGTGGTCGTGCACTTGGTGCTGCATGGTATATGCCAGAAGAGCGTCAGCTGACGACAAAGGAGCAGCTTCTTGACGAGATGTGTTCGCTCCTTGGTGGCCGTGCTGCCGAGGAACTGTTCACTGGTCATATCTCGACCGGCGCAATGAACGACCTTGAGCGTGGCACGAAGATGGCTCAGAGCATGATAGCCGTATATGGCATGAGTGACAAACTGCCAAACATCTGTTACTATGACAATAGCGACTACAGCTTTACCAAGCCTTATTCCGAGTCAACGGCCAAGATGATTGACGAGGAAGTTCTGCAGATGATAAACGAACAGTATGCTCGTGCAAAGGCATTACTGCAGGAACACAAGGAAGGTCATAATGCTCTTGCGGAGCTTCTTATCCAGAATGAGGTCATCTTCGCTGAGGATGTAGAGCGTATCTTTGGTAAGAGACCGTGGACAAGCCGTTCTCAGGAGATAATGAACGATAATGAGAATGTGAATAATAGCGAGATAGCAAACGAAAACGACAACCAAAACCTTAACGAAAACGAATGAAAAACTTTATCACCCGTGCCATAACGGGAATACTCTTTGTTGCCATTGTGCTGACATGCTTTCTGCGTCCGCATACGATGGTACTCTTCTTTGCCCTTGTTACGGGCATGACGATATGGGAGTTTACGGGTCTTGTCAATGAAAGAGAGGGCGTATGCGTCAACCGCTTTATCTGTACGGTGGCTGGAGTGTATTTTTATTTCTCCGTAGCAGGATTCTGCAGCGAACTGGTTGGTCCAGCGGTCTTCATCCCTTACCTGCTGACGGTGGTATATCTCTTTGTCAGCGGACTGTTCACCAAGAACGAAGACCCTGTGAATGACTGGGCTTACAGCATGATGTCGCAGATGTATATCGCTCTTCCGCTCAGTTGTCTGGCTGTTCTTGCCTTCCGTGTGATGCCACAGGGAGCGATAATGTACAACGCACTGTTGCCGCTGAGCATCTTCGTCTTCCTTTGGATGAACGATACCGGTGCATATCTCAGCGGTTCCCTTCTCGGCAAGCATAAACTCTTCCCTCGTGTCAGTCCGGCAAAGTCATGGGAGGGCAGCATCGGTGGTGCCATCATAGTGCTTCTCGTGGCAACTATTATCTCTTGGATTGACGAGATGCATCTACTTGAAAGCTTAGGAACGTCAGAGACAGGCCTGTCATGGATGGAATGGATGGGCTTAGGTCTCGTTGTTGTCGTCTTCGGAACACTCGGCGACCTCGTAGAGTCACTCTTCAAGCGCACGCTGGGCATCAAGGACAGCGGAAACATTCTGCCAGGCCATGGCGGTATGCTTGATCGTTTCGATTCTTCACTGATGGCTATACCGGCATCGGTAGTGTATATCTATACAATTACTATCATATAGTTCCCTATATATATAATAAGGTGTATGAAAAAGGTTCTATCACTCATTCTCTTTCTTGTAGTTGTTGCGGCAAAGGCCCAGTATCCAATCAATCCCGTTCCTTTTACGTCAGTAAAGGTCAGCGATAGTTTCTGGAGTCCACGCCTTGAGGCAAGCCGTAACGTCACCATTCCTCTCGCTTTCAGTAAGTGTGAGGAGACCGGACGTTACACCAATTTCAGCGATGCCGCAAAGCATCTGGCTGATCCTACGCAGGAGTTCCCGGATAAATCATGGACTTTCTCGTTTGATGATACAGATCCATACAAGACCATTGAGGGTGCAAGCTTTCTGTTGAGCACATACCCTAACGCTCTGTACAAGGGCAAGCGCCTTGATAAATACGTTGACAGCGTAATCGCAGTCATTGCCTCTGGTCAGGAGCCAGACGGCTATCTCTATACCGCCCGCACGAAGTCACCTTCCAAGCCACACTCTTGGGCAGGCAGCAAGCGATGGGAGAAGGTAGAAGAACTTAGTCATGAGTTCTATAACCTCGGTCACCTGCTTGAGGCGGCATGCGCTCATTATCAGGCAACAGGTAAGCGTAACTTCCTTGATGTTGCCATTCGCTATGCTGACTGCGTATGTCGTGAGATAGGACCTGGCGAAGGTCAGTTGAAACTCGTTCCTGGACACCAGATTGCCGAGATGGGACTCTGCAAGCTCTTCCTCGTTACTGGCGATAAGAAATACCTCAATCAGGCGAAGTTCTTCCTTGATATGCGTGGCAAGACAGCGCGTCGCGATGCCTATAGTCAGGCGCATAAGCCTGTAGTAGAGCAGGATGAGGCGGTAGGACATGCCGTTCGTGCGGAGTATATGTATAGTGGCATGGCAGACGTGGCAGCTCTCACGGGAGATTCTGCATACATAAAGGCAATAGACCGCATCTGGGATAATATCGTCACGAAGAAATACTACATCACAGGTGGTGTTGGCGCAAAGCATGAGGGTGAGTCCTTCGGCAGAAACTACGAACTGCCTAATGCATCAGCATACGCTGAGACCTGTGCGCAGATAGGTAATGTTTACACCAACTATAGATTGTTCCTGCTTCACGGCGACTCTAAGTACTATGACGTACTTGAGCGTACGCTGTATAATGCACTTATCTCTGGCGTCTCACTGACAGGCGACGGCTTCTTCTATCCTAATCCGCTCTCATGCAAGGAAGAACAGCAGTACGCGCGTCAGCCTTGGTTCGGTTGCGCATGCTGTCCGTCAAACATCTGCCGTTTCATTCCGTCGCTGCCAGGCTACGTCTATGCAACGAAGGATAACAATCTCTATGTAAACCTCTTTATGGGCAATAGCGCAACGATGAAGGTTGCGGGCAAGAGCGTTACCATCAGTCAGCAGACACAGTATCCTGCCGATGGCGATGTAAAGATTTCCATTGTCAAAGGCAACGGAAACTACAACCTCTGTATCCGCATCCCAGGATGGGTGAAGGGTGAGGTAGTGCCAAGCGATCTCTATTCATTCGTTGATGGTAAGACATTGGGTTATACCATTAAGGTCAATGGCAAGGCAGTCAATGTGTCGGAGTTGCAGAAAGGCTATGCTGTCATCAGCCGTTCTTGGAAGAAAGGCGATGTCGTAGAGGTGCATTTCGATATGGAACCTCGTCTGGTGAAGGCTAATGACAAGGTCGTTGCCGATGCCGGCAGACTGTCGGTAGAGCGTGGACCGCTTGTTTACTGCGCAGAATGGCCAGACAACGATGTTGACGTAAGCACATACCTTCTCAATCTGTCGCCAAAGCTGAGTGTAGCAGCGCCAAAGACAATCATTGGTGAGCACACCGTGCTGCCTATCACTACTCAGGCGCAGTCGCTTAGCATCAATGCGGAGGGAAAATTGCAGACGACAGACCGCACACTGACGCTCATTCCTTACTATGCTTGGGATCATCGCGGACAGAAAGGTGGCATGGATGTATGGCTTCCAGCACAGGTTTCTGCTGCATCTGCTACGCATGTGAAGGCAGAGAAGCAGAAGGATAACGGATTTTTCGGAAAATAAAAGATGATAAACGTAAGCAATATAAAGAAATCATACGGTTCGCTGCAGGTGCTGAAAGGCATCGACCTTCACATCGCCAAGGGCGAAGTGGTGAGCATCGTGGGACCAAGTGGAGCGGGAAAGACAACGCTCCTGCAGATAATGGGTACCCTTGACAGTTCCGATGAAGGAAGCGTGGAGATAAACGGCGTGAATGTCAGCAAACTGTCAAAGAACAAACTCGCAGACTTCCGCAACAAGAACATAGGTTTCGTCTTTCAGTTCCACCAGCTTCTACCAGAGTTTACGGCAGAGGAGAATATCATTCTCCCAGCACTGATAGCAGGTACGAAGCGTTCCGTGGCAAAGGCGAAGGCAGAGGAACTTCTTCAGTTTCTTGGTCTTGCCGATAGGGCAGGGCATAAGCCTGCCGAACTCTCTGGCGGTGAGAAGCAACGCATTGCCGTTGCCCGTGCGCTGATAAACAATCCTGTAGTAATCTTCGCCGATGAACCATCAGGTTCTCTTGATACGAAGAACAAACAGGAACTTCATCAGCTCTTCTTTGACCTGAGAGAGAAGTATGGTCAGACCTTCGTCATCGTGACACACGACGAGGAACTGGCAAAGATAACCGACAGAACGATACACATTGTTGACGGTAACATCATCAACCCAGATGAAGAGCAGTCAGCAGAACCATCAATAGAACCAACAAACGATGCAACAACTGAAGTTAGGACAGAAGAATAAGCTCAAGGCAGCATGGCGAGTAGATTTCGGCATGTACCTCGAAGGAGGCGGATACGAAGGTAAGATACTCCTTCCGGAGCGTTATGTGCCTGAAGACCTTGAGGTAGGAGACGAGATAGAGGTGTTCCTTTACCTTGATAACGAGGAACGTCTCATTGCTACCACGCTCGAACCGAAGGCTATGGTCGGTGACTTCGCATATCTTGAGGTTGCATGGGTGAATGAGTTCGGAGCATTCCTTGACTGGGGGCTTATGAAGGACCTTTTCTGTCCGTTCCGCGAACAGAAGCGAAGAATGGAGAAAGGCCGCTCGTATATCGTGCATGTGCATGTTGATGAAGACAGCTACCGCATCATGGCGTCTGCAAAAGTAGAGCGATACCTCGCACACACAGCACCTTACGAAGATGGCACACCGGGAGAACCGATACCATACAAGGTCGATGACGAGGTGGAATTGCTCGTTTGGCAGAAGACAGACCTTGGATTCAAGGTTATTATAGACAATCACTTCGCCGGATTGCTCTATGATACCGAGATATTCCGTAACCTTCACACTGGTGACGTCGTAAAGGGATACATCAAGAATGTGCGCCCTGACGGTAAGATAGACGTCAAACTCCAGAAGACCGGACGACAGCATACGGAGGATTTCTCTGCAAGACTGCTGCGATACCTTGAGACGCAGGGCGGACGTTGCAGACTTCACGATAAGAGTGATGCGGAAGAGATAAAGGAGCAGTTCGGCGTCAGCAAGAGAACGTACAAACAAGCCGTTGGCGATTTGTACAAAAAGCGCTTGATCGTCATAACAGAAAACGGCATAGAATTAGTGTAAAAAACGAACGAGTTTTCTGTTGAAAAGTATATGTATTACGATAGCATCGCAATCGTGCCACGATTACCCGGTAATCGTGGCACTTTTACTTGGTAATCGTGCAACGATTACACTGTAATCGTAATGCGATTACAGAGCCCCTGTTAAGTGATAGATTTTCAGTGAGTTACAAAAGCGAAAAATTGGAATTTGATGCAACGGCTCTTATGCCGTTTTTTTTGTGCGTTTTTCGTTGAGTTTTCTGTTTTGGCGATATGCAAGAAACAAAAATGGCTGGTTATCATCTCGACAACCAACCATTATAATAATCTAATACCATGAAAAACACGATGCAAAGTTAGCGAATTTTTTTAAATAACAAAAATATTTTCGCAATTATTTTTGATATTTTCTCATTTTGGTTAAAAAATATTAATATTGCTGCTGTTGTGGTGTGTAGTAGAGTAAAAATGAGTATCTTTGCTTTGAAATATGGTAACCGATACTATTATAAGCGCCTTAACGAACCTTTTCGCCTTGTTTTGCTCAAGGGGAAAGGTAGATGTTGACGTGTCCAAGCAGATGCTTGCTGACTATTTAGGCAGGCATTTCGGGATACGCAACAGAGACGAATATCTTGATTTATATACAGATTTGTGCGGCTTCTATCTGGAGATGCCGGATCTTGATACGGATGAGATAGTAGATGGTATCTGTACTGGTTTGAAGAGTGAGATACGCCAGGAGGAAGGTGCCATGGTGCTGCTGCGACTCATGGAGTTCTGCGCTAAGACACCGGAATTCTTTGACCCTCAAGATAAGATTTTCTCCCGTTCAGCGAATAATCTCGGTATTGACGAGACGCTGTGTCACCTGTTTGCCGACTTTGTGATGAACAAAGAGTCGCAGGAGGTGAAACTGACGCTGTTTGATGGCTTTGCGGCTCCTGTCAAGACATTGTGGCTGAAGTCGATGAACACGATGGTGTTCTCCTATGATGGTGATGATGCGCTGCATGTGCGATTCAACGATGTCCCTCTTGTGAAGGGCATGTATCAGGTGTGGGACACCAGTGGAGTGCTGAAACATCAGTTCGGAAAACCAGTGTATTACTCCATGATACAGGCGCTGTATCAGTCAACGCATAGCGGCAAGGATATCATATTCAGCGGCAGGGATATCAATTTCCGATTCCCTAACAGCGACAATGGCATGCATGACTTCTCGTTCGACATGCGAAACGGAGAGCTGATAGCTATCATGGGTGGCTCGGGATCAGGTAAAACGACACTCGTTTCTATACTGAATGGTAACATTAAACCGCAGTCTGGCAGCATAACGATAAATGGTCACAGCATAGACGAGCCAGAGGCGAAGGCACTCGTGGGCTTTGTGCCACAGGATGACCTGCTGATAGAGGAACTGACAGTGTATCAGAACCTTTACTATACAGCAAAATTGTGCTTCGAGGGCATGACGGAAGAGGAGATAGACCAGCGCGTCATGAGGACATTGAAGGACCTCGGACTGGAACAGGCAAAGGACCTGAAGGTTGGTTCTCCGATAAATAAATATATTTCCGGTGGTCAGCGTAAGCGACTCAATATAGCACTGGAGCTGATAAGAGAACCAGCGGTGCTCTTCCTTGATGAACCTACATCAGGACTGTCATCAGCAGACACAGAGAAGGTGATACTCCTGCTGAAGGAACAGACATTCCACGGACGCTTGGTGGTGACGAATATTCACCAGCCATCATCGGACGTGTATAAGCTTTTTGATAGATTGTGGTTGCTTGACCGTGGTGGTTACCCAGTCTTTGACGGCAATCCGATAGAGGCAATAACATATTTCAAGACGGCAGCAAACTATGCCGATGCCGATGCCAGCACTTGTCCGGTGTGCGGAAACGTCAATCCGGAGGTGGTGCTGAACATTATAGAGGAGAAGGCGCTTGACAGCCGTGGCTCTCTTAGCGATGAACGAAAGGTATCGCCAAAGCGTTGGCACCAGATGTACCTCGATGCGCGTCCGAAGATGGATGAGCCAAAGGTGGAGGAGGTGCCGGTGACAGAGCAGAAGAAGCCTAATGTGCTCAAACAATGGTATATCTTCATGAAGCGTAACGTGATGACGAAGATTACCAATGCGCAGTATCTCGCGATAACGTTGCTCGAAGCACCACTGTTGGCGGGTGTTTGCGCTTTGCTCACACACTATTCTCCTGCTGAACAGGACTATAGCATCCTGGAAAACAAAAACCTCGTGTCGTATCTCTTCATGGCTATCATCGTGGCTACGTTCATAGGCATGAGCGGTTCGGCAGAAGAGATAATAAAAGACCGTGCACTGCTCAAGCGAGAGAAGTTCCTGCAACTGTCATACAACAGTTATATATGGTCTAAAATAGTACTGATGGCGGGCGTTTCGCTATTGCAGACGCTGCTCTTTGTCGTTGTAGGCAACTGGGTGATGGGCATCAGTGACCAGTTCTTCGTGTGGTGGGGCATCATGTTAGTCACGGCTACACTGGCAAACCTGACAGGACTCGTGCTGTCACAGTGCCTGAGCAGTGTGGTGGCGATATATATCACCATCCCGATACTGCTGATACCACAGATATTGTTGTGCGGACTGGTGGTGAATTTCAATGACTTGACGCCTGATAGCAAGACGGGAAATGTACCGGCAATAGGTAATGTGATACCATCACGATGGGCTTATGAGGCACTCGCCGTGACCAGTTATACTAATAATGACTATGAGCGCGACTTGTTCGTATATGACAAGGAGAAGTACGAGACGCAGTACTACCGCTATGGCTTTATCTACGAACTGCAGTCGGCAATGGAAAAGAGGGAAGAGAACAGGAAAATGGGTAAGGAAGAGAACCCGGAACACTTGCTGTTGCTGAAGACAGAACTGCCTACCGTTGCTGAAATATGCGAAATGAAGCCATATAACGGAAAGTATGACTACCAGTCACTGCATGATTATCTGGACGATGCCGAACAGGTGATGAAGAAACGTGGCAACACTGCTACACTTACGGCGGACAGGATGCTGCTGGATATAAAACAGAAGCATGAAGAGGACTATCTGCAACAGCTGAAGCGTAACCACTTCAACCTGCAACTGGAAAGCCAACTGGCTGGACATGATGCAAAGAAACTCTGCGAGGTGGTGGAAGGACATATCGTTCCGCGTGCCGGATTCGTGTATCTCACACCAAGAACGACAAACGGTAACGCTCCGTTCTATAGCAGCGTGAAACGCATAGGAACACTGACAATACCTACGCTGTGGTTCAATATGGCTGTGATGCTCATTATGGCGGCAATAGTCACTATTTGTCTGCTATTTGAAATCCCAGCAAGATGGGTGAATAAGAATTAAGGAAAAATAAATAAATAATAATTAATAATTTAACTTTTTAAAAAACTATGAAGAAATTTTCATTCATTGTAGCTGCTGCAGCAGCTTTGGTGTTTGCTTCTTGTGGCAATAAGACACAGGCAACAGACGAGTCAACAGACACAATCTCTTTCGAGCAGGCTCAGATTGAGGAGAAGATTATGGTAGAGCTCGACTCTATCGCTGACGAATGGGGTAAGTTGAAGCCAGTAGAGGGCGTGATGACAAACGGTAAGATTACTCTCTCTGACGAAGAGATAAAGGCAAAGCCAGAGTATCTCCTTGATATCGCTGAGACACAGGACCTGTCTCTCCTCTCACAGAAGTATCGTGCGCTCGGTATGCTCGTTGTTGACATGAACGTTGCTAAACTCTATAATATGGATGTTGAGGCTTACAAGGCTGCTATCTCTAAGATTGCAACTGACGTAAACGATCCTGCTGTTAACTACAAGGACGAGAGCACTGCTGAGGACGTAAAGGCTATGTACGTTGCTGAGAAGGAAAACGGTCGCATCAACCTCTTCTGGGAGCAGGCTGCTGCTGTTGTTGTTGAGCAGCTCTATGTTATCTCACAGAACACAGAGAAGTTCCTCCCTGCATTTGATGATGAGTCAGCTTCTAACCTTACTTATCACATCGCACTCGTTAAGCTCGCTCTCGACGACCTCGCTACTTATGACAATAACATCAAGGGTCTCGTAGAGGTTCTCGCTCCACTGAACGAACTCAACGCTATCTCTGTTGACCAGCTCAAGGAGCAGTTGGAGAAGATGAAGCCACAGATTGAGACTGCTCGCGCTTCTCTCCTGAAGTAAAAAACAATGGCGAAATAGCCATGATGTGACAATTGTGTAATATTCACTTGACAAAGTTGTCTCATTTTTTACTATAATACATAAAGAAAACGGAATTTATTTTTCCGTTTTCTTTTTTTTTAGTAACTTTGCAAACGAAATCAAGTTATAAAAATTAAATATTTAGGATTATGAAATTTCTTACAGACGAAAAACTCGTTATCGCTGGAGCTGGTGGTATGATTGGTTCTAACATGGTTCAATCAGCTCTTATGCTTGGTCTTACACCAAACATCTGTCTTTATGACATCTTTGAACCTGGCGTTCATGGTGTAGCTGATGAGATGGCGCACTGTGCTTTCCCAGGAGCAAACATTACTTGGACTGTTGACCCTAAGGAGGCTTTCACTGGTGCTAAGTATATTATCTCTTCTGGTGGCGCACCACGTAAGGAAGGTATGACACGTGAGGATCTGCTCAAGGGTAACTGCCAGATTGCTGCACAGTTCGGTGACTTCATCAAGGAGTACTGCCCTGACGTAAAGCATGTAGTTGTAATCTTCAACCCTGCTGACGTAACAGCTCTCACAGCTCTTATCCACTCTGGTTTGAAGCCAAATCAGATGACTTCACTCGCAGCACTCGACTCTACACGTCTGCAGCAGCAGCTCGCTATGGAGTTCGGCGTACAGCAGGATAAGGTGACTGGCGCTTACACATACGGTGGTCACGGTGAGCAGATGGCTGTATTCGCTTCAAAGGCAATGATTGATGGCAAGCCTCTCTCTGAACTTCCTCTCTCTGAGGAGCGTTGGGCAGAGATTAAGCACATGACAACTCAGGGCGGTTCAAACATCATCAAGCTTCGTGGTCGTTCTTCTTTCCAGAGCCCATCTTATCAGGCTGTCAAGATGATTGAAGGCGCTATGGGCGGTGAGAAGTTCACATGGCCTGCTGGTTGCTATGTAAACTGCGACAAGTGCGGCATGAAGAACGTTATGATGGCTATGCCTTCTGTAATCGATGCTAACGGCGTTAGCTTCACAGCACCACAGGGTACTGAGGAAGAGATGGCTGCACTGAAGTCTTCATACGAGCACTTGCAGAAGATGCGTGATGAAATCATCTCTCTCGGCATCATCCCTGCTGTAGAAGATTGGAAGACTCTCAATCCAAACCTCTAAGAAAATAAAAGGTAATAAATAAAAAATCCCCGGAAGAATAATCTTTCGGGGATTTTTATCGTCAATAGTTTCAGTGACGTTATGCGTTAGCGGAGAGAACAGGATTCGAACCTGCGATTCCCTTTAGGGGAATACACGCTTTCCAGGCGTGCCTCTTCAACCACTCGAGCACCTCTCCTTTTTGCGAGTGCAAAGGTAATATAAAAAGCTGGATTACACAAATTATTTATGATATTTCTATTACGGTAAGGGTATCGTCGTTTACTTTGAAACGTATATCATGAGCACCGTATGGCATTCCGTAAACCCTATCGGCGTCATTATGATATTGTGGGCGTGGGTCTTGCGATAATACCTCACGAAGCGTTTCTATATCGATACCTTCTCGTGTCAGTAAAGTACTGATTTGTTCTGGTATTTCTACATTTAACGGTTGCCATGAAACGGAATCAGTGAATCCTCCTCTTGCCTCTGGATGTGAATCAGTATAGGGGATATATGGCTTGATGTCATATATCGGCGTGCCGTCCATAAGGTCAGCACCAAGTACGTGTATCACTGGCGCATCGGGGCAGTCGTAGTCTATTCGTTCTATGCGGACTGATGATAGTCCTATGGGATTAGGACGGAATGGCGAGCGAGTGGCAAAAACACCTAACTGCTTGTTGCCACCCAAACGAGGAGGACGCACCGTAACGCCTTTTGCTGAATGGCTATTGGCTGAGAAACACCAGATGAGCCATAGGTAGTCAAAGTCCTCCATTCCGCGGATGGCGTCAATGCTGCGGTAGTCCTTTTCAAAGACTATCGTGCCCGAGAGTGTCTGTACTACTCCCGCCTGACGTGGTATTCCGAACTTCGTTTGGAAGGGAGAGTGGAAGGTTGCTATTTGTTTCAATGTATTCTAATAGTTTTTTGTAGAAGGTGGAGTGGGAGAGGGTTGCTGCATTGCCAAAGATGATGAGCTTCATGCGGGCTCGTGTCATGGCAACATTCATTCTTCTAAGGTCGGAAAGGAAGCCTATCTGACCGTGTTCGTTACTTCTCACCAGTGAAATGAGAATGATATCGCGCTCCTGACCCTGAAAACCATCAACGGTATTCACAGTGATGAGCGAACGTATCTGTCGGAAACTCTCACGTTTGCGTATCTGTTGGCGGATATACTGCGTCTGGACACGGTATGGTGATATAATGCCTACATCCAAACGCTCTTCGATGAAGCGTGTCTTGCCGATTTTTTCTACGTATTGCTCCAATGTGTCAAGCAATAAATCGGCCTCTGCCTTGTTTATTCGTCCGTGACTCTCGCCAATAAACTGCTCTGGTTCTTCGCTGTCTATCCATGATATGGGATTATCATAGTCAAGAACAGAGCGGTGGCGCACGCTGTTGTCCGATAATAACTTGCCTCCGTAGAACCAATCGGATGAGAATCGCATGATGGCTTCGTTCATACGATATTGCACTCCCAGTAAAGTTACCACAGAAGGTTGATTCTCTACTATGCGTTCCATGAGAGTCTTGCCGAGTCCTTGCTTCATGGCATCGAAGCATTTTATCGTTGGTGGCAGCTGCTGATGGTCGCCTGCAAGGATAACTCTGCCGGCACGGCGTATGGCTATCCAACAAGCGGGTTCAAGAGCCTGCGCTGCCTCATCTATAAATAAGGTGGAGAAACGCTGACCAACGAGTATCTTGTTCGCAGAACCGACAAGAGTGCATGCGATAACCCTTGCCTCATTGAAGAGACTGGCTTGTATTCGCATCTCTATCTCTGCGGCTCGTTCGCGCAATCGTGCTATTTTCTGATGGTAGTTGTCGCCTTTCTTCCTGTTTTCACGCAGTTGCCGGATGTTTTTACGCATCGCCCATAGCTCAGGATAGTCAGGATGTGACTCAAACTTTCGCTCGTAGGTGAACGATAGCATCTTGTCGTTGACGCGAGTAGGATTGCCTATGCGTAATACAGGTACGCCATGATCGACAAGTTTCTCTGATATCCAGTCAACAGCCATGTTGCTTTGCGCACATACCAATACCTGAGTCTCACGTCGAAGTGTTTCGTATATGGCTTCAACGAGTGTTGTTGTCTTTCCTGTTCCCGGAGGACCATGCACAACGGCAACGTCCTTTGCCCATAATACCTCATTGACAGCCTTCTGCTGCGTCGCGTTAAGCCAAGGAAACTGCATCGGTGGCATGGTAAGCTTGCCTAATTCTTTCTGACCCGCAAAGATATCGCGCAGTTCTGTCAAGCGTCTGCCCTTGGCATTGATGACATCATCCAGCGCGTGAAGCATTGTCTTGTAACTCGTCTCGTCAAAATACAGCTGTACTCCTACAATATCAAGGTTTGTCAGTTCTGCTACATTGCTGACAGATGGTACGCTTGTCACCATCCTTGTGCCGTCAACGTAACTAACCATAGAAGGAAAAGAGAGATAACGTATCGTTCCATCTTCCCTTTTTGTGAAGAACTGCACGGGCTTGCCGTATTCGAAGAGGTTATCATCGTCTTCATCAACGTCTTCTTTACTTGCGTTGTGCAGTTCTATGACAAGCTGATTGAGGGAGTTGTAGTACGAACGGCCAATGGTTATGGGATACCAGCAGATGCCTCTGCGTATCTTGCGCGGTATGCCCATCTTTTCAGACTGCACACGAAACTCTTCCTTCTCAGACTCATATTCCATGAGGAGAAGGTTCTTCAAGCGTTGTAGGTATAGTGTGCTGTTCTGCATCTTATTTCTCTGTTATCTCAAGTTTGCGGTTGCTATTGTCTGCAAGCACTTGATTAACGATGGCGGTAATCTGCTGTTTCAGTTCGTTGATGAATTGTCCCGCATCGTATGTCTTATGCTCTATATCGCGAAGCTTCTTCTCCCATATACCAGTCAGTTCTGGGCTCTTCAGCAAGTCTTCATGTATGAGATCGATAAGCTCTATGCCTGTTGTCGTTGCAACAACGCGCTTTCTCTCGCGACGAATGTAATGCCTGCGGAACAGTGTCTCAATGATATTTGCTCGTGATGAAGGTCTGCCGATACCGTTTTCTTTCATGGCAGCGCGCAATTCTTCATTGTCAACGAATTTTCCTGCTGTTTCCATCGCACGAAGCAATGTCGCCTCCGTGTAATATGGCGGTGGTGTCGTCTGTTTCTCTGACAGTGATGGTATATGCGGACCACTTTCGCCCTTTACGAATACTGGCATTGAGTGCTCTTCTGCATCATCGGTCTTCTCTTCTGCCTCATCAGGAGTCTTTTCCTGCTGTTCCGGATTCTTGAAGACAACTTTCCAACCTTCATCTGTTATCACCTTACCGCTTGTTCGGAAGAGAATCTTCTCGCTATCATTACCCTCTGTTGCTGTCGTCGGAACTTCCGCCATGACGGTTGTCGTCTCAAAAAGACAGTCAGGATAGAAGACTGCGATGAAAGCGCGTGCTACGAGGTCGTAAACCTTGCGTTCCATGTCTGTCAAACCAGCAGGAATCACTCCTGTAGGTATGATGGCATGGTGGTCGGTGACCTTGGAATTGTCAAAGACTTTCTTGCTTTTGTTCAGTTTCTTTCCTCCAATAGCCTTTATCAGTTGAGCGTAAGGAGCAACACCGTTGAACTTTACCTGGAAAACGCCGTTAAGCATCTGTGGACACTTTGCGTAAATGTCGTCTGTAAGGAAACGAGTATCAACACGAGGATATGTCGTTACCTTCTTCTCGTAAAGACTTTGGATAATGTTCAGTGTTTGTTCGGCAGTGAATCCGAATTTCTTGTTACAGTCAACCTGCAGCGATGTGAGGTCATAGAGGTATGGTGGTGCTTCCTTTCCTTTCTTCTTCTGCGTGGAAAGAATGGTGAGAGGATTGTTCTTTATATTCTCAAGTACTGCAATACCTTCCTCTTCCGTCGCATATTCCAACGGCATGAAGATGTCGCCCTTTGGCTTTAGCGTTTTACCTTCTGCCTTTGCCTTCTCTACATTAGCACGATCCTCTGCCTCAGCATCTTCATCGTGAGTGATAGCTGAGAACTTTGTGTCGCGATACAACGTTGATAGCACCCATGACTTACGAGGAACGAAGTTCTCTATTTCCTTTTGTCTGTTGACAATCATTGCCAATGTCGGTGTCTGCACACGACCAATAGACAATACACTGCCCGCACCACTGTTGCGACGGTCCTGATTTCGGTACTTTAACGTATAGAGACGCGTTGCATTCATGCCCAAAAGCCAGTCGCCGATGGCGCGCGATAATCCCGCCATATACAAAGGTTCGTAGTCCTTTTGATCCTTAAGGCTGTTGAAACCCTCGCGTATTGATTCCTCTGTCAGCGATGATATCCACAGACGCTTTACAGGACACTTCGCTCCGGCTTTCTGCATTACCCAGCGTTGTATCAGTTCTCCTTCCTGACCAGCATCACCGCAGTTGATGATGCTATCAGCATTCTGCATCAGTTTCTCTATTATCGCAAACTGTCTCTTTATTCCCTCGTCGTCTATCAGCTTGATGCCGAAGCGTTGTGGTATCATAGGCAACGCACCCAGTCCCCATCGCTTCCACATCTCTGTGTAGTCATGAGGTTCTTTTAGCGTACATAGGTGGCCAAAGGTCCATGTTACCTGATAACCATTGCCCTCCATGTATCCTTGTCTTGATGATGTAGCGCCAAGCACTTGTGCAATATCCTTTGCAACGCTTGGTTTCTCTGCTATGCAAACAATCATTCTCCCGAATTAATGAATTATAATTTTGTATTGAATGCTTAAGTTTCGATTCTTAGATGTGTTAAGGTCTTATTGTAACTTTGACTGAGCCTGTTCCATAAGCCATTGCTTCTGCTCTGGGATTGTCATGTTGCTATTGTCCAACAATATAGCATCGTCAGCCTGTCTTAGCGGAGATACCTCACGATGTGAATCGATATAGTCGCGTTCCTGCACATTCTTCAGTATCTCTTCATAGTCAGCAGGCATTCCTTTTGCCTGAAGTTCATCGTAACGACGCTGCGCACGTACTTCTGCTGATGCAGTAACGAATATCTTCAGTTCAGCATCAGGGAACACTGTCGTTCCGATGTCGCGACCATCCATTACCACTCCCTTCTCTTTTCCCATCTCACGCTGTTGCTCTACCATTGCTTCGCGAACGAAACCGATGGCAGCTACCTTGCTGACATTATTGGAAACCTCGATGGAACGTATCACCTTCTCCACGCATTCGCCGTTGAGATAAGCGTCAGGACGTCCTGTTTCTTCGTTAAATTTGAAGGATACTATCACGTTCTGCATCTCTTTCTTCAGCGCTTCGGTGTTAACCTCACCGTTATCGAGGAAGAGATTGTTGCACATGCAGTAAAGTGTCACAGTGCGATACATTGCTCCCGTGTCAACATATATATAACCTAACTCCTTGGCAAGGTCTTTTGCCATAGTGCTTTTGCCACATGATGAGTGACCATCTATTGCTATCGTAATCTTGTTCATCTATTTTCTTTATCTTATTATGAATTATGCATTATAAATTATGCATTATGAATTATGCATTATAAACTCTTTGCACTGTTCCATAAGCCATTTTGGTGTGCTGGTAGCACCGCAAATGCCTATGCTATTGATACCTTTAAGCCATTCCGCTTTTATTTCTTCCGGACCTTCTATAAGATGTGTGTTGGCGTTATGTTCACGACATGCGTTATAAAGCACCTTGCCATTACTGCTCTTACGTCCGCAAACAAAGAGAATGAGATCATGTCTTGTTGCAAACTGACAGATGTTCGGCATGCGATTGGCAACCTGTCGGCAGATAGTATCAAAGCTTTGGAATGTAGCGCCTTCAGCAATGTGTGCCTGGCAATACTCTATGATGCGATGAAACTCATCCAATGACTTTGTTGTTTGCGAATAAAGATATATGTCATGTGTAAAGTCAAGCTTCTCAACCTCTTCCACATGCTCTATGACTATTGCCGTTCCCTCTGTCTGTGCCACCAGTCCAAGAACTTCTGCGTGACCATTCTTTCCGAATATCACGATAGAGCTTGGCTTGTTGTTGGCAATAAGGCTTTCATAACGCTTCCTTATTCGTTTCTGTAACGCCAGAACCACAGGACATGTAGCATCAATGATGTTTATGTTGTTCTGCTTTGCCATCTCGTATGTTGATGGTGGCTCGCCATGAGCGCGAAGCAGTACCGTAGCATCATGAAGGTTTGCATATTCATCATGCTCTATTGTTGTGAGACCCATTTGTTTTAGTCTCTCACATTCCATGCCGTTGTGCACTATATCACCAAGGCAGTACAACTGTTTGTCTGCTTTTAGTGTCTCTTCTGCTTTCTCTATGGCTGTTGTCACACCGAAGCAGAAACCGGAACTGTTGTCAATCTCAATAATCATAAGAGTATATCATTTATTACTTCTTACTTTTCATTTCCTCGAACAGGTCAAGAAGTTCATGCGCTGCCATAAAGCTTGTCTTCTCACCGTCCTGCACTCTCTGTTCCATCACATGGAGAGCGTCCTTTATGAATGGATGGTTATAGAAGCTGCTGCGCAGTGAATTCTCTATCGTTTCATACATCCAGTACTTGTTTTGCTGATGACGGCGGTGGTCAAAGTAACCGTTTCCCTTTACGAAGTCGAAATATTCATAAATCATATCCCACACTTCCTTTATTCCATAGCCGTAGAATCCGGAGTAAGTAAGCACCTTTGGCATCCATCCGCTTTCTGATTTAGGGAAGAAATGCAGCGCATTACGGAATCCCTGTGCTGCCATTTCGCATCTCTTCACGTTGTCACCGTCGCATTTATTTACCACGATGCCGTCTGATATCTCCATGATGCCACGCTTGATGCCTTGCAGTTCATCGCCCGTTCCTGCCACTTGTATCAACAAGAAGAAGTCAACCATGGAGTGGCAAGCCGTTTCGCTTTGTCCAACGCCCACTGTTTCTATGAATATCTTGTCAAAACCAGCCGCTTCACACAGTATCACTGTCTCACGAGTCTTTCGTGCTACGCCACCAAGACTGCCTGCTGATGGTGAAGGACGAATGAAAGCATCGGGATGTATTGCGAGCTTTTCCATTCGAGTCTTATCTCCAAGGATACTGCCTTTGGAGCGTTCTGATGATGGGTCTATAGCAAGAACGGCGAGTTTTCCTCCAGTACGCTGCAGAACGTGCAGTCCGAACTCATCGATTGATGTAGATTTACCCGCACCTGGCACACCGCTGATGCCTATTCGTATAGACTTTCCGCTGTATGGCAGGCAACGCTCAATCACCTGTTGTGCTTTCTCCTGATGTTCCGGTATCATACTCTCCACGAGAGTGACGGCGCGAGCAAGCATTGTCACGTCACCCTTGAGTATTCCTTCCACCATCTCATCCACGCTGTATTGCTTTCTTGCGTAACGGCGTCGGTTCAGGTAAGGATTTATTATCTCCTGTTTATCCACTCCGCTATTAACGACGAGTCCTTTGTATTCTTCGTTATTCTCTGGGTGAACATTAGCATCCATACCCTCTTTCAGTGATGGCGCAGCCTGTATGTTCTTGTTATTATCGCTCATGATATTATTTCTTTATAGTTACTAAAACCTTCTGTCGGTCCGGATCGTTTGTTATCATAAGGATACGAGGACGTGTGCGAACCTTTTTCAGTTCCTTTGCTATTCCCGTAACCTTAAGCTTTGAAGATTCACCTGGTGCTATGCGTGACTTGCTCAGTTCTACCTGTAATCCGGTAGTAAACATCTGTAACTTGGAAATCTCAAGGTCAGACTTGCCGTTGTTTGTTATGACAATCTCGTCCTTTACCTTTGATTTCTTTGCCAGTGCTGTCATGTCTAACTCGTAAGATGACAGTGACATTTTCGCAGCATAAGGACGTGTTACGTCATCCTTTGCCACAGCAGGAGGCAGCAATATGGCTGATACCGTTATCTCTTTCTCAGGCATTACCTTGTCTGCAGGAGTCTTTCCGAGGTAAATAGAGGTCTGTGTCAGTCCGTAATCACGCAATTCCTGTGACTTTAGTGATACGTACATAGTACCCTTCTGCTTAGGTCCGAGCACTTCTGGGTGCATTTCTGCCGTGAGATAAGGAGGCAGACGCAGCGCTGTTGGCTGAACGTTCTGTCCTGTTGGGTTCATAATGTGTATTTCCTGCACAAAGTGCTGTCCCTTATTCACGTCATCAAACTCTATGTTATCAACGTCTGTCAGCAATTCTCCCATCTTGTATGGATAATTGCCGGCAAAGTTCTCTACCTTTGTCACCACCTGTCCACGCACTGTCACCTCTGACGGTGCGTTTTTTGTATCATCAAACACCCTTATGATACGTTCGAAGTGTCCCAACTGCTTGCCGTCAAAAGTGATATTCACCGTTGCTGACTGTCCTGGTGCCACTTCATGGTTGGAGAATGTCGCAGCCGTGCAGCCACATCCTGTGTCAACGTTTGTTATTCGTGTTATCTCGCTTGTGTTATTCTTCAGCGCAATGGTGATGGTTGATGGCGTACGGAACAGAATCTGTCCGCATTCTATCTCCTTTGCCTCTGGAGTAAGCGATTGAGCAGACACGCATCCTGCCATAGCGAGGAAGCATGAGAGTATAATTGTTTTCTTATCCATATCGTTTATTTGTTTTGTTTGCATTCTATGTTATAACTATTGTCCGTTCCGTGGAACTCAGGAGCATACGTACATACCACCGTCGCATTGCCAGAAGAGTATGTTCCTGCACGTTCTACGTAGTATTCTGTCTCTATTACGTGCGTACCCTTACGCAGTTTATTGAAGTAATAGTTTGTCTTACTATCCTTCATCTCCTGATAATATCCGTGATGGTAGCCCGATAGTTGCGCAACAGGTTCCAGACACGCCGGTCTGTTGTCCGTGACAGTCACGAAATCGTAGTCTCTGTCTGCCGTAATGGTAAGACGAATCTTCGCCTTTCCGCCCACAACCTTCTCTATATCCGCCTCGCGCTTTATCGTCAAAGCATCCTTTATGTCCTCATGATTGACAATGAACGTTGCCGTTACCGTTGTGTCCTTTGCGTTATGGAAGGCAAAGATGGCATTGACAGCGTTGATAGGACAATCCCATCGCTGCGTCCTCTTTGCGGAAACGAGCCATCGTTGCATCTCGGCAATCGTCTTATTGTCCTCTGGCGTCACCTTGCTCAGAGCCTCAATAGCCATCGTTTGCGTTGGAATACGATAGCTGCACCAAGAATACTGCGCACGATAGCTGTCGAAGTAACGTCCCATATCCGCACGATACACCGTGTGTTGCTTTATAGACTCAGCGAAAGTGTCGGCTTGTTTAGCCTTTTTGTTGGCGTCAAGCACTATCGCTGCCACCGACTTCGTCATCATGTCCGAACCCTTCGTGTCCTCTTCTATCAGATTTCTTAGATAAGCAGCCGCGCTGCCACCGTCTCTTCCCTCCAGAGTCAGGGCATAAAGCCAGTCCAACTGTGTATATGTCAGGGTTGGTTTTATCTTCTTTGCCTCCTCTTTCTTCATCTCTTTCACCTGCTTCTCCATCTCTTTCTGTAGGTAAGAGAACGCCTTATCCATCAGCACAGCGGTAGAACTCTGTCTGCCTATCATGCTGTTGAGGCGTGAAAGCATCTTCATTGCCTCAGTAGTGAGGTAAATACTGCCGTCCATTCCCTTGAACCATGACAGCGAACCATCCGTATTCTGCAATGCTTGCAATCTTCCGAGCAATGCCGAGCCGTCATATAGCGCAAGTGAATCCTTCAAATACGCTGACATCATGTTGGCATAATACGCCGAAGTGAGTGATATGGCGTTGTCACTGTCTGGTGTTTTGATGGCAGGCAGAGCCTCCATCATAATCTTTCGTGGGTTGACCACGATAGGAGTAGTGTCTGGTTTCAACTCTTCTTCCTTTAGAACAGGAATCACTTGCTGCTCACCATCGCTGTAACCATTGCCTTGTGCCGTCACTTTACAGATTAAATCCTCGCCTCCGAAGTCCTCGATAGGGAAGGTAACGACTTGCGTTCCGCCAGCCTTCACCAACACCTTATTATATATATAGGCAATCTTCTTCTCCGTCTTGGCATCAAGCAGTGTCATTGCCACCGTTGCCTTGATGTCCTTCTCTGAAAGGTTCGTCACCATAGACGATAGCGTTGCCTTGTCGCCCTTGCGAAGGAAGCGCGGCATGCGTGGCTGAACCATCAGCTGTTTCTGTGCTATCACCTCATCGTTGAGCATGCCAAAGCGCATCTCCTTATCGTGAGCAAGCGCCATTATGCGCCATGTCGTGACGCTTTCGGGCAAAGTAAACGACAGAGTCGCTACGCCATTGTTGTCCGTTATGAGCTGAGGCATGAAGAAAGCCGTCTCGTTGAAGTTCGTGCGAGGCATTATATCCGCCTCTGTTTCTGCCTCCGCCTTCTGATAACCGACTGCCATTTCCTTCTGAGGCATTCCGCCTATAGAACCAATCAGGGCGTTATTCGACATCACTTCGTCCCTTGCCATGAGGGAAGACTGCTTCGCCATAGGTGCAGTTGAAGTCATTATCATCACCTTTGACTTTGTCATCATCGGTGCTGATTCAACACAATCAAAGACACCATGCGAATGATGCTCCATGAACTCTGGGTTAAAGCAGGAGAATGAGTACGTCTTATAGTCCAAAGCCTTTGCCCATGAGCTGATGCCGATGTAAAGATAATCGCCGTTACTGAAAGCCCAATTAATGTTAGGGAGGTACAATGAGCGTGGGTCATAGAAGCTCCAGCTGTGGCGCTTGATAGCGTCGAGGGACTTATCAAACATCGTTGCCATCACCATCGCCTTGCTTGGCTTGCCGTCTTTGTCCTTTATCACCATCTGCCACTGCTCCTTTTGTCCCGGAAGCAGCTTGTTACGGAAGGTCTTCCACTCCACTTTCAGTTCCTTGGAAGGCAAAGGTCGCACGATGCTTGCGTTATGAACGTATGTCTTTCCGTCCTTTGTCCAGGCGTAAGCGAGTGTCAATCCATCGCCGTACTCTGGCTTATAGTCAAAGTATCGTGTGATGTTTGAGTTGTTGAGACGTGCCGTTCCACTCTCTATGATGCTGTCGCCCGATGCTATTGCATACAGCACATGCACATCATTGTCACTTGAACCGAACTGCAAAGCAACGCTTTTGCCATCCTCCTGCCAGTGACTCTCGTCAAGATAGAACCAGTCAGAGGTCTTGAATGCAGGCTTCTCGTCCGACAAGCGGAACACTACGAAGGTGGCTTCCAATGTGTCTTGTTCACATATAGCGGTCAGTTTGTGGGCGCCAGAGGTTATATCGTTAGGCAGATAGAACTCCTTGTTTGCCTCGACCTTTAGCTTTGGCAAATCATCCAAGATGATTTGCACGGAACCTTCTATCTCTTTTCCGCGGCTGTTGAAGCGTGTTATCTGCATCTTCACGCCGTTATCGCCGAAGTATTTGTCCTTAATGTCGGCGTTGAGGAAGGTCGTTCTCTCGCTCAAAGGAACAGAAATCCTGCCCGAATGGCTCTCGCCTGTAAGCGAAGCGACCACCACCTCTGCCTCAATGTTGCTCACGCGAGGGAAATACCTCTTCATATAGAAAGGCATATTTTCGTAAAAGTCATCGCTATCAGGCAGCGTCATCGGCATACGAATGGTGAAAATGCCCTGTTCGTTGGTCTCTATGGTATCGCAAAGCAAAAACTCGTTCTCGCTGAAATGCCTCAGGAACCATGGCGTTGTACGCTTGACTATATAGGCAACTCTTGCGTTTGCTATGCCAGCACCGCTGTAAGCCTTCGCCTTTCCTGTAAGAACAAGTGTGTCACCAACGTGATAATCCACCGTAGGTTCATCGATAGTCACCTCGTATGTCGGGCGTTTGTATTCCTCAACCTTGAAATATACCCTATTATTATTGTCACAAATGATGCTGAAATTGCCGTTTCTTGCGTTCGTAGGCAAAACGAATGACGTAGCTATCGTGCCGTATTCATCTGTAGTGAGGGTATCTTTCGCTATGTCATTATACTGCGAATCACGCAAGATGACAGGCACCTTAACGCCTGCCTGCACCTTAACATCCACGCCATGCTTCACCTTGTAGCATATTGCCGACATGTGAACGGTCTGTCCCGGACGGTAAAGCGCACGGTCAGTGAATGCCTTTACGTTCTTTATCTCACCGGTGTTCTTGTCGTAATAGTATGTGTTGTAGATGCTGACGTCGCTCGATGCCTTGTCGGTAGCGGTCGTTGCGTATGCTGATAACCAACTGTCGGCATTGCTTATGATGCACTCTCCATTATTGTCGGTAGTATATTCCGTCCATTTCTTGCTCCTGTCCTTACGCAAATGCAGCACGGCACCCGCCTGAGGCTGTCCCGTTGTGGCACTAACCACCGCCACTCTCAGCCTGTCGTGAGGCAGTTTCAGGGACACGATGCGCAAGTCTGACACACATAGAATCTGACGATCGGTCTTCATTTTCTCAAAAGAAGCAGCACTATTGCCCGCCGTTGGAGTTGCCTCTATCATGTAAACGCCTACTGGTAGCGAACCGATGGAGACGGAATCGTTGAAGTGTTCGTAGTCCGCATACTTGCCATCACGATTCAGTTGGTACTGAAACGCTCTGCTGTTCTGCGAGTCCATCAGCCTTTTCAGCTTGGTGTAGTTCGCGTTGTCGTATAGGTCACCGAACTGATACATACCATCGCACGTCATCGGAGTTATTGTAATGCATACTGACTGCACGTTCTTTACATGATTAAGATACAGCTTCAAGTCCTTGTTAGGCTGTATGTCCAGTTGATTCATCGAAGCATCGAGTCGCGGTAGAATCATATCGTTGCGCATATTCCGCAACATATTCGCAGCGTTTGACGCAGGCCAGCGGCGCAATGCCTCCTCAATCCAGTCGTATCTGTCCTTGGCCTTGAGGGTATATTGCCTTTTCATAAGCTCTGCTTTCACAAGAGCTATCTCGCCACATTCACTCAAATCCTGATAGATAGCGATGAGACTGTCTGCGCGTTGTATGCCTTCCTGTTTCTGTTCTGTCCTATTTCCGCCGTGAATAGATGGTATAATCCACTTTGACGCCATGAGACAAGCCGCCTGACGGTTGCCTATGGATGAGTAATAACGCTCCATTAGTTCGTAATACTTCATCTCCATGCAGAGCAAAGAGAACAGGTCGTGGTTGAAGATGCGGCTGTCTTCGCCTTTCTGCACCATCGGAACGTATTGTAGTGACGCATCTTTCTGCGTGAAGAGTGGCAGGATGTCCTTGTCGTTTGCAATGGAGTCGAGCACTGCCTTTACCTTTTCAGGTTCGTAACCCTCTGGCTTGTCCGAGAGGTAGTAGTTGTATCGTGCAATTACCGTGCGACAAACGAAGGCGGCGATGGCATCGTTTCGTGATATTTGTGAACACGAAGCAAGTGCCGCAACAGGCATGCGACGATTCTGTTCCCATAGCATGAGGCGGTTTTGCTGTGCCTTTGCAGAGTCAGGCGATAGCTCATTGCACATGCCTATATCGCAAGTCATGGCAGCGAGGAAATGCCCGTACTTCGCTTCCTTCTTTGCCTTGCTTTCTATCTTGCGCAAAACGCTGATAGCACTCTGCGGCAAGTCGTTGTCCCTTGCCGCATTATACTGCTTCCAAAGGGCATCAAAAGACTGTGCTGACACCGTGCCAACACAAGACATGAATAGGAAAAGAATAGTTAAATACCTCATATTTGCTAATTTACGAACACGAAATGCACGAAACAAACGAAATTCTTTGGTCAGGAAAGATCCTAATTAACGCATTCGAAATGTACGAAACAAACGAAATTCTTCGGTCAGGAAAGATCCTAATTAACGCATTCGAAATGCACGAAAGATTTTAGCTTAGTTTTCGTTCTATCTCCAAACCGTCATAATGTCCGAAGTTATAAAGAATACCCAACTTGTAACCTGTTGCTTTCAGATAATTGAATACTTGCGACCTGTGAGAATCTTCAAGATGTGAAACTGCTTTCAATTCAACGATGATAGATCCGAAACAAACGAAATCTGCACGGTATGTCTGCTTTAATGGTTTTTCTTTATAACAAATGGTAAGTTCTTTTTCTCTCTCATAAGGAATGTTTCTTTTTATAAATTCCTGTTCGAGAGCCTCTTGATATACAGCCTCAAGAAATCCATGTCCAAGGTGTTTGTACACTTCAAATGCAGCACCATTAATGGCGTAGCTTTCATTCTTATATATTATCTGCATAGAATTTTGTTTGGTTTCGAATTTCTTCTATCTTTCTGTTTTCGTTCTTTTCGTGTATTTCGTGTTCAAAATACATACACCGTGGTCTTAATGGCAAGTGGTGTCGTGTGTCTGCACGCGTTTCGTTTTCTCCTGTTCTGCGTTGCGGCGGTTTGTCACCGTCACCACACTCTGCGCCAGAGCGATGAATGCCTGTCCGACAGGTGATGCAACGTTGAGGGCGGCAGGTGTTCCTGCGTCGCCATTCTCGCAGATATCCTGTATCAATGGAATCTGTGCGAGAAGCGGAACATTCATCTCTGCGGCGAGATTCTTACAACCCTCTTTGCCGAAGATATAGTATTTCTCATCCAAGTGCTGCGCCGGTGTGAACCATGCCATGTTCTCCACCAATCCGAGGATAGGCACGTTCACCTTATCGTTGGTGTACATGTCGATACCCTTGCGTGCATCTGCCAGCGCTACCTGCTGCGGAGTAGAGACGATGACAGCGCCTGTGATGGCGAGAGTCTGCAGGAGTGAGAGATGTATGTCGCTTGTTCCAGGAGGAGTATCGAGGATAAGATAATCCAACTCTCCCCAGTCAGCATCGGCAATGAGCTGCTTCAGTGCGCTGCATGCCATGCCGCCGCGCCAGAGCGTTGCCGTGTCAGGTTTTACGAAGAATCCGATGGAGAGAACCTTCACGCCATACTGCTGTATAGGCTCAATGAGCTGGCGACCGTCCTTCTCCACTGCGTACGGACGGGCATCCTCTGCCTGAAACATCTTTGGCATCGAAGGGCCGAAGATGTCGGCGTCGAGCAGTCCGACGCTGTAGCCGAGGCGTGCCAGAGAGATGGCAAGGTTCGCAGAGACGGTGCTCTTGCCCACGCCACCCTTGCCGGAGCTTACGGCGATGATGTTCTTCACCTCAGGAAGGAGCTTGTCGTCCTCCGGACGTGGTGCAGATTTGAACTCCGTCTTGATAGTCACCTCCACGTCCTTACCCACATGATAGTGGATTGCAGCTTCAGCAGCCTTCAGTGTTGACTTGAGGAACGGGTCGGTTTCGCGAGGGAAGATGAGCGTGATCTCAACCTTGTTGCCGTTGATGACTGGCTGATCGGCGAGCATCTCGCTCTCTATGATGTTCTTTTTCTTGCCGGCATACATCACGGTAGCCAGCGCATCAGTTATGAGTTTTGGGTATATTGTCATTGTTTATTTGTTTAGAAT
>JAGHTW010000108.1 GCA_018065145.1 Candidatus Prevotella equi | reverse complement strand
ACTTACCTGTTATCACTATCAGCAATAAGTTCGCACGTGATATTGTAACAGAGACTGCAAGTGGTACAGATAACCAAAACAAAGCATTCGACTATAAGAAGATTAAGTCTTCTTCTTTCGTAGTGGTACATGCTATTGATAAGCCTCTTTGCTACAATAAGGACTATAAGTATTAAGTGACTGAAAACAGATAAAAACTAAAAGACTATTATATTATGTCAAAATCAAAAATCCTATTGACACTACTGCTCTCAGTCATTTGTCAGGTGATGATGGCGCAGGGCAAGGTCATCTCTGGTACCGTAGAGGATGCGATGGGTCCCGTTATGATGGCGAATGTCGTCGAGCGAGATGCCAACAACCGTATCGTCAACGCTACGCAGACAGATATGATGGGTAACTTCTCCATGGAGATAAAGAACCCTAAGAATAAACTCGTGATCTCTTATGTAGGTAGCAAAACAAAGATTATCACCATCGGTGAGCAGACAACGTTCGCTATCACACTGGAAGACGAGAAGACAACACTTAGCGAAGTAACCGTAAGGGGACGCCGTACCAACTCTGGTGGTTTGAATATTGACAAGAGAGAGCTTACCATGGCTCAGTCAACAATGGACCTCTCAAAGGTGGATGGTATGGCATTCACATCTGCTGACGAAGCGTTGCAGGGTGAGATCGCTGGTCTTGATATCGTAAGTAACTCAGGTAACCTTGGTGCTGGTACTTCCATGAAACTGCGTGGTAGTAACGGTGAACCTCTTATCGTTGTTGATGATAAGATCTTTGAGTATGATAAGAGTGAGTTGGATGAAGATATGGATAACGAGGCGTTCTCTTCTCTTCTTTCTATCAACGTTGATGATATCCAGTCTATCACCGTACTTAAGGACGCTGCTGCTACAGCAGTATGGGGTTCACAGGGTGCTGACGGTGTAATCCTTATTACCACAAAGCGTGGTCAGCGTGGTAAACCAAAGGTAAACGCATCGTATAAATATACCGGCGGTTGGATGCCTACTGGATATGATATGCTGAATGGTGACAACTACACCATGATGCTCAAGGAGGCTATCTATAATAAGAATCCTGACTCAAAGGCAACATCTAACATCAATGAGATAAACTATATCCAGTCTTGGTTGCCTGACTATTATAACTGGAGTCAGAATACTGACTGGGTAGGTGCTATCAAGCAGTGGAGTAATAAGCACGAGGCAAACTTTAACATTACTGGTGGTGGACAGAAGGCTACATTCCGTATCTCTGCTGGTTTCAAAGACCAGACAGGTACAGTTATCAAGCAGAAGTTTAACCAGCTCACTACACGTCTCGTTCTCGACTATAACGTATCTGACCGTATCCGCTTCTCAACAAACTTCGCGTTGACTTATAACAAAAACAACAAGAACTATACATTGGGAAGTTCAAAGGGTAATAACAGTATCCTTGCAATGGCATTTGCTCAGGCACCTAATGCCAGCATCTATCGTTTTGACAAGGATGGTAATCTGACAGAGGACTACTTCCTTATGAACCATGTTGTAGGTACTCAGGAGTCTGGTCTCTACAATGGTATTACCTCTTATCAGTTGGCTGGTGTTACAAAAATAGGTAACCCAGTTGCATACGCTAACCTTGCATGGTCTAAGCAGCAGTCATATAACATCGATCCTGATTTCAATATCAGATATGAATTGCTCGGCACTGGCAATGATCAGCATCGTCTGACATTGGACGGACGTCTGTACTTCAGCATCTATGCTAACTCTACTCCTTCGTTCATGCCTGCTTCATTGTATAATGATGTATATTCTGCAGGTGGTGGCGAGTACTATAACTATGCTACCAATACAGAGGATAACCAGTTTACAATGGGTGGACGTGCAAGATTGACTTTCACTCCTCATTTCAAGAACGAGGACTTCTACTTCACAGGTTTTGCACAGTATGAGTTCCGTACTATTAAATATACTCACCAGAGTGTATCACAGAACTATCTTCCTACAGGTCTGGAGACAGCCAACGTAGAAGCATATATCAAAGGTATGACCAACCAGCCTGGTTCAACAAAGTATGCAGACCATAACTGGATTGTAAATACTCACTTCTCTTATAAGTCAAGATATAGCCTTGGCATTACACTGCGTGGTGATGGTTCTTCTAAGTACGGACCTAATAACCCTTGGTTCGTCTCTCCATCTGTCGCTGCACGTTGGAACATCATCGATGAGCCATGGCTCAAGTCTATCCGCAAGGTTGTGTCAATGCTCGCTTTCCGTCTGTCATGGGGTATCAACGGTTCACAGCGTGCTTCTGTAGGTAACTACTTTAACAGCTATACTTCAGGCGGTGCTATGTATGGTGGTGTGACACCAACTACTATCAGCGGTATTAAGCTTGACGACCTCCGTCCAGAGAAGAAGATTGGTACCAACATCGGTTTTAACCTCGGATTGCTTGATGATAAGATTGAGGCAGAATTGGAGATCTACCATAACAAGACTATTGATATGGTATCTGCTGGTATTCCTGTTCCTGCATCGGCAGCGTGGGGTAATGTAACATCATTGGCTTTTGGTAATATCGGCTCTTTGACAAATAAGGGTTGGGAGTTGACCATCAGAGGTAACGATATCGTAAAGACAGGTAAGTTCAAGATGTCTGCTTCTTTCAACCTCGGTCAGGATAATAACAAGCTCACCAGCATGGATGAACGAGTATTGGAGAATCTGAATGATATTCCAAAATACTCTGATCGTGGAAAGGTTTATCAGAAGGTAGTGGTAGGACAGCCTTACAACTCTATCTACGGATATAACTACAAGGGTGCTATCCAATATACATACGAGTATCTGCAGAACTACAATACCAAGATGAAGCAGCAGGATGCTAACTGGACTTCTGCTAACTACGAGGCTTGGATCAATGGTATGCTTGCTGAGGGTAAGACATTCCCTGTCGTTGTTGATGAGAATGGTAAGGTCGTAATGGCAAGTGGACAGCCTCAGAGACTGACATACTGGTATGGTGATACAGAGCATAAGTTCAATGGTGGTGACGCTCTCTATGAGGATGTAAACCATGACGGTACCATCAACGAGAAGGATATGCTTTACCTCGGTAACTCACGTCCAAAGCTTCAGGGTGGTTTCAACCTTACTCTTCAGTATGGTAACTGGAAACTTACATCACGTTTCACATATCGTAGCGGATTTGATATCGTGAATACTGCACGTATGAATTTGGAGAATATGTATGGTACAGATAACCAGACTTCAACAGTGACATACCGCTGGCGTAAGGATGGTGACGTTACTCTCATGCCAAGAGCTCTCTGGAACGAGGGATATAACTACCAGATTTCTTCTCGCTATGTTGAGGATGGATCATTCCTGAGATTCCAGAACCTTCAGGTTTCTTATTCATTCCCTAAGAAGTCTATTAAGAAATATGGTCTGAACTCTCTTTCTGCATACATTACAATGAACCGACTCTTTACATTCACTAAGTACTCGGGTCTCGACCCTGAGAAGAGTGCATCTGGATATAAAGCAGCTATTGATGGTAACAGTACTCCTGTTGACCGTTCATTCACTGCTTCTATCAGTGTCGGTTTCTAATTTACCAGTTAATTCTCTAAAGGATTCATAAAAGAATATTAATATGAAAAAGATATTTTCAATAATAATGGCTACGCTGGCATTGACATCTTGTGTTGATACAGTGATACTGCCTGAGAACAAAACCCTCGATGAGGATTTCTGGCAAAAGAAGTCGGAAGTGGAAGCTGTCGTTGCTGCTGCTTATTCACAGCTCCGCGATGCTACTTTCCAGGAAAATATTATCGTGTGGTCTGATTTCCGTTCTGATGAACTGCAAATAGCTGCAGACTTCAA
>JAGHTW010000192.1 GCA_018065145.1 Candidatus Prevotella equi | reverse complement strand
TTCCTTGACAGAATAGACACGATACCAACGGAGAAGGAACATCTACTATTTTTTTGTGTATTTGCTGAACACGTCTTCAGTAATATAAATATAATCAATGGTCTGGTCTATTTCATCTATATATTTCTCCTTAGTTACATGTATGATTTCATCATTCTCTATAATCCCAATAAACCAATCCTTAAATGCGTAGGCCAATATCGGTTTTTTATTTTGCGTGAAGTCCAAAGACCAACTATAATCTGGGGTTGGATTATTGTAATAGTCTTTCCAAATGACAATCCTTCTATTGGCTCTCCAATTTTGTTTTCTTGCATCAATAAGCAGCTTGTGTCTATACCTATTGGGATTATATGGATCTTCTTTGGGCTTAAATTTTAGTTTGTTAGCCAATCTTAGCCCTTTTCTACTCGGTTCGTATACTTCGGCAACAACTATGCCCTTTCTCTTGAAGTAATCAATTAACGAACTCTTAAAACGAGCCCCAATACCTTGATGATGATATTTAGGGTTTAGGCTTAGAATATAAAATGTAACTATTCTGGAATTCGCATAATACCTTTGTACTGCTTCTGCTTTTCCGTTTATGCGTAGCACAACAATAGATCCTTCTTCAAAATGTTCAGGCCTTATATTATGCACCAAACCAGAGTTGGGCAGATCCTTTTTATATGCATCCATCATCCATGAATGAATATATTCATAGTCCTCCATTGTTGGATGAAAATCCAAATTCATTTGTTCTGATATCATCGTTTTTATTTTTTTGGAAAAATCTCGTCAATCCATCCGTTATCTTTTGCAGAGCGCCATGCACTATAAGAACCATCAGAGAAAGCTCTTCTATTCTTGTACTTTTTGCTTTCCTCTATAACGTGTTCTTTTACTTTCCAATATCCAGCAGGCTTCCTCTTAGGCTGAATCCAAGGCATTTCGTTGAATATTGTCTTGTCCTCACACGCATGCTGATATGCAGTAGGACTTTTCAGTGCAAACTCTGTTCTCGATGTATATTTCTTAGATTCTTCTATGATAGCTTCTCTTGTCCACTTTGAAATTTTACCTAAAGGAAGTGGCTTTAACCACGGCATTTCTGCAAGCCATCCTTTAATCCTTGCTTTGAGAAATGCCCCTTTTTCGCTATTTCCAAAATCCTTTTTGTTTGTGTACTTGTGACTTTCCTCAAATACTCTTTCTTTTGTCCAATAGTTATGTGGCCGTTTTTTATCTATCAACCACGTCATTTCTGCGAGCCATCCATTTTCGCTTGCCGTCTGATGGGCACCACCTGCATTATCACGGAAATCGCACTTGTATTTGTATTTGCGACTTTCTTCTATCACTGCATCGTGTGTCCAGAAAACCTCTCGCTCTGGTGTAGTAAGCCACGTCATCTCATCCAACCATCCATTGAATTTTGCACGGTCGTAAGCGCCACTTGCTCCTTGACGAAATTCACTCCTACAACTATATTTCTTTGACTCTTCAAATACTTTCTCTTTTGAAGCCCATTTTGTGATTCCACCTATAGAACCAACGTTAACTCCTGTAGGAGCTACATTTAGCAATTCATATCCATCTTTGATGTATTGCTTTTTGTAATAATCTTCGTAGTATTGGCTTTCTAATATAGTCAAGTTGTCTTTAAGAACGATTGGCTCTGGTATGTTCTTTCCAAAATACTTTCTAACAGCACTATTCGATTCGTATTTATGCTTTTGCTTCCTCACTTTGTTGTCAATAGTTAAACCCACGTAAGCCACCCTATTGGCTTCGTCCAAATATACATAAACCACGGAATTATGCTCGTCTTTTCTTTCTTCGAAACTTTTTGGCTTCATCCAATCCATTTTATCAAGCAATCCATATTCAGAAGCCCATTTGTAAGCTGATGGTTCATTCTTCTGAAAATCATTCTTGTTATCGTAATTGCGTGCTACCTTTAGGACGTTATTTTTTGTCCAATAACCATCTTCATGCTTATTTCGAATCAAACCAAGTTCATCAAACCAATTATTTTTCTTTGCTTGGTTATAGGCATATTCATTTAGTTTGCGAAATTCAGCAAAAGTCACACAATTATGTTCTTGTATGAACGAAAGAATGACCTCTTTTGTATACTTATGGTCTTTTCTCGGACCGCGTTTCTTGTGGCGGTCTGTTTTTAGCCATGTCATGCCATCTATCAGTTTTCTTTGACATGCAGTTTTATATGCAGTGGACGAACATTTCTTGAACTCCATTTTTGTTTTGTACTTCTTTGATTCTTCAATGACTCTTTCGTCTGTCCAGTAGCCATGTGGACGTATTTGTATTTTCATAATAAAGGTATATTTGTTGCTTAGTAAAAATTTATTGAAATTAAAAACTAATATTATAATTTCATTGTGACGTTTTCATTAATTCTTGTCAGGTCGGCTATTTGATTACTTTGTATAGAAATAATATTAAGTAGGCGTTTTCTTTCTTCTTTATTTTCCTCTTCTATTTGTTTTCGTAGTTCCATTTCTTTGATAGCCCATTCTTTCTGTATATTAGCGATTTCCTGCTTGTGTCGTTCTTCTAAAATTTCTTTTTGATGAGACATTGTTAATTTGAGAGTTTGGATTGTCTCGCTCTCTTCTGAGCATTTGTCGCATGCCATAATGCTTTTATCTACAATAGGCATCATGGGGTCATTACTTTCAATGAATAAATCTGAATGTGGATTAATGGTTTGTCTGCCCATTTTGTGACCATAGTTGGGATAACCTCCCTGTGGCTCTATCATATCATTTATAGAAGGGGCAACTATCCATGAATTTGTATCCGCATTTTTGTCTCGGAAGAAATTACTTAAAGGGACTCCAAAAATATTGCAAAACTTCAATAATATACTTGTTGGCATCGTTATTTCTCCATTAAGCCATCGATTAAAACATTCGTAGTCATTACTCCCTAATGATTGAAGAACTTTTCTTTTACTTAATTCAGGATTGGCCGTCATCCATTGTGAAAGATAACCAAAATTGTAATAATAATCGTGTTTCATAAATTATACTGCTTTAAAATTTGATGCAAAGTTAATAGTTTTACCTTTAATACACAAATAAAATAACGGAAAAACATTGAACTTTTGGCTATTTTAACAAAGTTTTAACGTTATATACGACAATATTTGATGCTTTTTATAAAAAAAACTCCAAGTAACACCGTTATTATGTATATATTTAAAAAAATGATTTTATCATAGTTGTTGATCAATGATAAACATGCCATTAAAAGGCAGAATACGGTTGACATTGTGGCAATTCTTGTCGGATTGAAGCAAGAAACGGTGTCATTATTACCACGGAAATGTGCGGGAGGGATTTGTGGCACGATGATTGCATAAATCCAAAGAGGAAGATGGCAGAAACAGCGTTTCTTGCATTACTCCACACGGAATGGTGCAAGGAACGCTGTTTCTGTGTCCTGAAGGAACGGAGATAATGTGGTAACAATTTGTCTGGCTGATTCCAAATAGTATTAGTCAACGGAAACAATGTTGTGGTGATATCAGCGATATGTCTGAAGCAACGGCGACTGCGTTTACTCATTATTCACATCAAAACCTTTATATAAGGCCATTAAAGGGGGTGCGCAAGCCCTACAAACAAATGCTGTTTGCAAGGCTTGCAATGAAAATCATTGATGCAGTTATCTGTATCTTATATGTTGAACTAAGTATAATCAGTTTAGATTCTTCAGATACACAGAGTCAGGGAGTAAATTTATTTTATACTTGTCTTATAAGTATTGAATGAATGAGGCGCAAGATTTATGTTAAGGTACTTGCTTTCAATCTTTACGCTGAGAGTTGTTGCCTTGTCTGTGAAGTTTCCTGCCGTGACAATGTATGTCTTGCCGTCACGGAAGACGTTTACGGGAGTCTTGCCGTATTCTCTTCCTGCATATCCTATCATTTCCGAACCATTACCAATGAAATGGCTGAAATGCTTGTAGGCAAAGTATTCAGGTGTATATCTCACCTTGTGTGTCTTACTATCCACCTGAACCAAGGCGTTCTGTGTCCATCCCCATGTTGATTGTCCATTGTCGGTAAGGATGAAGTTCCAGTTGTAGTATTCCTCCACACCGTTGCCGAGATTGTCAGATATAAGGAAGAACGTATGTTCGCCAGCTTTCCAATCCATACTGCCATTGCCGCATTCGCTCTCTGACATCATCAGGCGCAGGTTTGGGTACCGCTCACGGAGTTGGGGGAGATTATTACGACATTCCCATTGTGTGCCGATGCCCTTGATGTTACTTTGTAGGGTTTTATCGTCGAGTGTCTTCTCCACATAGTCAAGGCGGTTAGTGTTGATGGTGCCAAGCCACAGCTCCACATCAGGATGCTTCTTCTTCAATGCAGGAGCAAGATATTCATTGTTGAAACGTATTGTTCCTTCTGCCGTCCAAGCACAACCAGGGTAAGGAGTGTAGGAATAAGCCTCGTTCTGGTACATCACCTTTGTTATTGGCAAACCCTCCTCTTTGTAAAGGTCAATGAACTTGCAGAACATTTCTGCGTAGCACTGAAGATAGCGGGAATCCTGAATGAAATAATCCTGTGTGGCAAGGCGCTTTGGAAATACTCCGTCTCTATTGCCCAGAAGCTTCATCTCGTCAGGATCTACAGTCTTCTGTCCGTCAGAATTGTCTGCATAAAGGAAATAATCCTTCCGTGGATCCTGATTGTTGTATTTTCTTGACAAGACACAGTATTCATTGTTTATCTTCATCCATGCAGGAGGACTCCACGGACTCATGAAGAGCTGGAGCTGAGGATAGTAGTGCTGTGCTGCCTTGGCAAGCTTTATGATGTTCTCCTTGTCATGGTCTATGTTGAAGTAGCGCAACTGAAAATCTCCCGGCACGTCACTGCAGCTGTACCATTCGCGGGCATAGTCGTTGGCATTCATCGACACACGCCCATGAGTGAAATGCAAGTCACCATCAGGTGAATAGAGGTTGAACATCAGTTTGTCCTGCTCCTCTTTCGTGATAAGGTTATAGGCATCAAGGTCAAGCTCGTTGAATGTCGTTCCCCATGCACGGAAAGGTACGCCCTTCTGCGCCTTGCTTACTTCAATGACAACCTTACCGACAGGCTTCTTTGACATGGATGTCTTGTCAGACTTCCACTCAGCCTTCTCCGTTGTGATAAAGTGAGAAACCGTCTGTGCATTCAGATTGATGCACAGAGAAAACAAAATAGCAATGTTGAAAATCTTTTTCATACTATCTTATCATAAAAGCGATATTGTTTTTCTATTACGAAGCAAAGTTACAATAATATTTCCATAAAACAATCATCACACTATTTTTTTTAAGAAACTTTACGATTACACCCAAACTTTTGTCTGTAGGCACTCACACTTTTATTCGATTGCACTCAAACGAGCGTTCGTTTGCACCCGAACATAGACAATATCTATACTTTTGTCTGCAAAAAGTATAGAAATAAGTCGCCAACCCATATGCTTTCGCATGCACAAACCTTAACAAATTCAAACAACAATGAGCAATCACGAGGACGGTGCACAATTATACGATTATATGATTGTACACTTAAACTATTGTACAATAAATGCGTCATATAATCGATAACTAAAGACATACTATAATGAAGAAGATTATCGTAATGATTATTGCAGCCTTCATGCTTGCAATTCCATCAATGGCTCAGACAGCAAAGAGCCTTGAACTGAGTTTTGACTACGTTAAGCAGCCTGGTCCTGGATCAAATCAGTGGGCCGTATGGGTAGAGAACAGCAAAGGCGAGGTGGTTCGCACATTGTTCGTAACCTCCTTTACAACTAAAGGACGTGCAAGAGGCAATGAAGAACTTGTGCGTGGTTACAAGAAACGTCCTGACTGTGTACCTACATGGGTGAAGAATGCTAAGGCTGACAATCTCACAGACAAGCAGATTGACGCTTTCACTGGTGCAACTCCACAGGCAAATAGCAAGCAGACCTTAAAATGGAATTTCAAGGATGCGAAGGGTAAGGCTGTTGCCAAGGGCACATACAGGATTTGCATGGAAGCAACTCTTTATGGTAAGAGCGTAATAATGTACACAGGTACATTCAATACCAAAGGAAAGGTCGGAAATGTGCCACTCAAATCTAGCCTTACTCAGAAGGACGAGAAACATGAGGGTATGATTTCAAACGTAAAAGCAGTATTGAAGTAAAGTATATGGTACAGAAAACTATTTTTGCGATAGCAATCCTTTTCTCCGCAACATTTAGTTATGCCCAGAAGCCTGTACTTCACTATGATTTCAAGGCTTCGAAGAACAAGATAGTGGTGAATAAGGCTAATTTATAGAACAACGCCTTCTGATTGTAACAGTTTGAGTTTCTTCTCAATCATTTTCCCGTTACGTTCTCCATGGAAACCACCTATACTTCCATTAGAACTGATAACTCTGTGGCAAGGAACATCTGGAGCAAAGGGATTACGCTTTAGTGCCTGTCCTATTGCTTGAGCACTCTTGCACCCAATCTTTTCTCCAAGTTCCTTATAAGAGATAGTCGCACCACGAGGTACGTCCAACAAGGTTAGATACACCTTGCGTTGGAACTCCGTGATGCGACTGTCTGTTTTTACTATGGTACGGATGTCTGTCATAAACGCAGTCTTTAATTCGTTATTCGCATTCGTTCCCAAATACAAGATGGTAGCAAACGCCAGAAGAAACAAACGATTTTGTATTTCCAGTCGATAGTTGCTTTACGCTTGCCAGTAAGAACTGCCTTCAGGATGTGCTTCACGGCATATTCCGTGGTCATCTGCAATGGGAAATTACTGCCGGCGATGAAGTCGGTGGCTACGAAACCAGGACGTATATCGGTGAACTTGATGTCGAGTTTCTGCATGTGTGCCAACTGAGCAAGGGCTTCGATGTATGTCCAATCAAAGCGCTTTGTAGCAGAGTAGGATGGGGCAGCACCAAGTCCTTTTGTTCCTGCAACACTTGATATAACGGCAATTCGTCCGCCCTTGCCATTTGTCTTATAGTAATTGAAGACAGTATCAATCATCTGCGTGAAACCGTAGGTATTGGTAAGTACCGTCTGCTTCTCGATCTCTACGTCAAGTGCCTCGTTCTGCTTTCCATAACCAGAGCTGTGGAAGTACAAATCCACGCCTCCCATCTCATTGATGAGTTCGAGAAGGAGCGTTGGCGCATCGTCAGCCGTCACGTCAATGACTTTTGTGAACACCTTATCTGGAGCCAGAGCCTTTATCTTCTCCAGTTCCTCGCTTCTACGTCCTGCAATGCCAATCGTGTAGCCTTCACGGAGAAGTCCTAATGCCACACCTTTGCCAAGTCCAGATGTGGCTCCCATTATAATTGCTCGTTTGTTCACAGGTATTACATCGTGATAGTAATATGACCATACTTTTCTCATTATACTTTACTGATATTGTCTTATTCTCACGTCTATGCCACTTCCTTCAAGAAGTTTAACAACATGCAGGATGTCGGTCTTGCCGTAATGATAAGGGAAGAGAACCTTTGGATGAATCGTCTTTGCAGCCTCTGACAACTGCTCTGGTGTCATTGTGAAAGGAAGGTTGCATGGAAGGAAGGCAACGTCAATATCTTTGATGTCCTGCATCTCTGCTATTGGTTCTGTGTCGCCGGCGAGGTATATACGCAATCCTTCGATAGTGAGCACATAGCCATTGTCGCGTCCCTTTGGATGGAATTTCTGTTTGTCCGCAGAAGTGTTGTATGCTGGTACTGCATCAACTTTCCAACTGTTTATTTCCTTGCTATCGCCATATCTCATTACCTCACCCTTACCACCAAGAATTTCGCTGCTTCTTGGATTTACAATAGGTGTTGTTCCATCTTTTGTTAACTGTTCAATAGCTTTTGCATCAAGATGATCGCCATGCTCGTGGGTTATGAGAATGTAATCTGCCTTTGGCATTGTTGTGTAGTCGGTTACTGGTGGAACCTTATCAGTGACAGGATCAACGTAAATCCACTTATCACCAACGTTTATGCTCAGGCTTCCGTGCTTAATACAATGCACGTAAACATTGGTACTATTGACTTTCCCTTCGGCCGTCGACCGTTGGTTGGCGGTGGTGAACGTGTCAACACTGGCAAATTCTACACTCTGGGCACGACATCCCAAAATGCTCATAACACATGCAATAATGCTTAAAATTTTCTGTTTCATAAGATTGTGATTATATTTTATACGTTTTGTCACAGGTCGCGAATTAATTATTTCTCGTTCACAAGGTATCTACGCACCATATCCCTAAAGTCTGATCTGACGGGAATAACGATGCTGTTTATGCCTAGTCTCTCTGCAGCTTCACAGTTAGCATGTGAGTCGTCAAGGAAGAGACATTCATTGGCTGTTAGGTTAACCTGTTTCAATACCGATTCGTAGATGTCTGCATTGGGTTTTGCCATTCCCATTTCCTGCGAGAGGAAGCAATAGTCAAAATAATCGGTTACTGGTTCTGGAAAGTTATTCTGAACTATATGTTGCCAATGTGCATCATTGGTATTCGACAGCAGATAGGTGGCATATCCCTTACTGCGCAATTCCTTGATAAAATCGAGTTTATAC
>JAGHTW010000050.1 GCA_018065145.1 Candidatus Prevotella equi | reverse complement strand
ACCTTATTACGGTTTGCCTTTGCAACAGCAAGGAACTCCTCACTGATAGACTTGTTGGCAACGTTATTCACCCAGTCGATAGGATTGGTAAGGTCAACACCGTTGATATTCTGGAATGCGCCCATAAAGCCGTTCTTCTCATTGAACATCGCCTCACCGTCAGCACCCATATATACACCACCGATAGTACAGTAGCTACCGATGTTCATGGTTACTGATGGACGGTTGCCAGAGAGTGAACTTACGGTAGCTGTGTTACCACCACCGAAGACGTTACCGCCGATGTTCAGTGGCTTAGAGCTTGTACCAGCGATATTCAGTACTACCTTCTCCGCCATAGGACGGTAGGTGTTGATATTCACAATCTTCTGTGCATCGGTAGCAGACTTAGCATTGAAATCCATCTTAGCACGCAGAGGCACATCATATACGAGGTCGTAGGTCTGACCATTTGCCTCGTAGTACTCGTGTGCCGTTACCTTCTCAACCTTATCGTTGAGGGCATAGAGGTAGTTACCGTTGCCAGCGCCATATACATTATTATAGATCTTACCACCGAAGATGCTTGCATTGATCTGACCTGTCACCTCACCCGATACGTCGTTACCGCCATATACGTTGTTGTTGATGAAGATCTTATCGTTTGCTGTCGCCCCAGGGGTACCGATAACGACATTTGTATTACCAGCTCCGCTTTCAAGTGTGTAGCCCTTAACAGTAGTTGGTCTTACATCACCCATCATGCCGCCACCGAAGACATCGTCGCAGTTGATAGAGTTGATAAGAACGTTGGTCTGTGATACAGGAGCATAGAACGAGCCACCGAAGATGCGGCGTGCATATACGTCATGGCTAATCTTCACGTGAGTAGCACCAGCCACATCACCAGAATAACCACCACCGATGATATCCATTACCGACTGACCACCCTCGAAACGCTGAGATGCTGGTCTCTCGTGGTCTGTCTCTTTAAGTACTTCAGCAGAAGTAAGTCCAAGATTTTCATCAGTTGCATCAATGTCAATATCCACGAAGGTGTCGCCCTTGATATGGGTATTCTCACCGAAGCCACCACCGAAGATACAGAAGTGAGGTGAACCGATCTTGCTGTATATCTCCTCCCATTCCTGTGACTCGAAGAAGTTGTCTGCCACACCTTCATACGCTCCGGCACGGAGACCAGAACGGATGTAGCCCTTGTTCATCGTAAGGTAAGTATTGCCGAGCACATAACCAGCGTTACGGCAACCGGCATAGATATTATGGTTGATGAGGAGTTTCTTCTGCACAGGGTCATACTGTGCAGAGTACTTCTTACCATCCTTCTCGTTCAGAGGAGCCCACTGACGCAGACCTACCTCGATAGTCTTATCTGGAGCTACCTGTATGGTCTGTGGCTTATCCCAGTACTGGTCAACGATAGCCAGACCACCGAGCATCTTAACGTGGGTGCTACCCTCTACGTAAGAGTAGGTGTTGTTGTCAATAGTTTCGCCTGTCTCTTCATTGACAGTAGTATTGATAGTACCTACGCCACCGCCGAAGACATTGTAAGCGAAGTAACCACCATTGACAGTAACGTATGTATGACCTGAGTTTTTATCACCACCTGTGCCTGTGGTCTTACGGATGGAACCATTGTTACCACCACCGAACATACGCTTGAATACGTAAGTGATGTTGCTGTGACTTCCACCCTGACCCTCTGAAGAAGAATCATCATAGCCATTGACAGTAAGCAGGGTGTTACCATAGATGGCACCAACCTTCTGATAGCCGAAGACATGGTTTACATCCTCACCAGAACAGATGTCCTTGGTACGTCCGTTACCGCCAGCGAATACCTGACCGAGCATACAGCCGCTGTTGATAATAACCTTTGAGGTTACGAAACCATCATCATTAGGAGTTGTACCTGTGATTGCAGCATCTTCCATACCAACGTTAGCTACGTCACCACCGCCGAATACATCGCCTATGATTACAGTACCGCTGGCACCTTCATTAGTGATAGAAGGAGAACCAGAGATGATGACACTGGTCTTACCCTTTACACGAGCCATATCAACGAGGTCGGTGTAGTCAGTATCTTCACCAAGTTTCTTTGGCTCGATACCTGCGCCACCGCCATATACCTCCTTTGAAACGACACCGCCAGAGATTACTACGGTAGAGTTGCCTCCTACCTCACCGAGACGGTTGTAGAGGTTTGTAGCAACGGCTTTGTCATATTTATCAAGATAATCCTTTGAACCGAGTCCACCGCCATATACATAGCGCATACAAGATTCATCAGAAACGGTTACATTGGTATTTCCTGCAACGAGACCGGCATAACCACCGCCGAAGACACCACGCATGATGAGGTTTGGAATACCAGAGCTCCATGCCAGCTGCGATACTGCATAACGCCATATACCTGCGGCATTATCACCACCGTAGTTCTCATCCTTGTCCTTAGAATCCAGATTACCCCAGTTCTGAGCCAGACCACCGAAGTAATACAACCAGTTCCTACGGTCAGCTTCCTGTGATTCATAAGTAAACTTGAGATCACCAACAACTTTGGTTCCAGCTGTTACCTCAGGATCAGTCGAGGTATAAAGTTCTATATGACCACACTGATACTTCACTTCTGTATTTGCGACAGAGGTGTTTGGACCATAGCCACCACCGAAGACAGAGAACTGCGGATGTTCCTTGTTGTCGATACTTGCAGCCCAACAGAGACCTGCGGAGTTGTTTGGATTGAGTACGGTAGCATCCGTAACGAGGGCATGGTTGACGGTTACGTTTGCAACGTCTGCCACCTTACATACTCTATCACCACCACCATAGATGTTATGGTTCTTGGTATATTCCAGTTTCTCTACATCAAAGAACTTGTCACTGACCTTACCAGCAAGTATTGTCTTGAAGATCTGTGTGTCGCCAGTTACGAGAGCAAGACGAACGGCTGTTCTTTCAGCATCTGTGGTAAGAATGTTCTCAACAACATCCCACTTCGAGATATTACCGTTGTCATCCGAAATCTTATCCCACAATGCCGAACCGCCATTTATGGTTACATTCGTTGAACCAGCGATGTTGGCAGAGGTATTGCTTTCTGCTTCCTTACCAAGACCGCCACCATATACATTACCACCGATGTTACCACCGTTGATGTTTACATAGGTGTTACCAGCACCTTTGGCAGGTGTACTATGTTCCTTTATCTGACCGTAGCCGCAACCACCATAGATATCACCATATATATCAGGTGAAGAGGTAACTTCGCCAGTCTCTTCGTCCTTGATATCCTCGATAGTCACAAGGGTGTTACCGAAGATAGCACCGACAGAAACGGTATTATCAACAACAGAACCTGGAGTTACCTGCGACACAAAACGACCGTTGCCGCCACCGAAGACGTTGGCAACGACAGTACCAGACTTAACTGTTACGGTTGAGGTCTGCTGAGGGGCTTTATCATCAGATTTATTAACAGTGCCACCAAGCACATTGGCAACGTCACCACCGCCATATACAGAACGCTGTACGAAGGTAGTACCTGTTATCTCTACCTCTGTGGCACCCTTTACCTCACCCATGGTGAAGTCCTTGGCTGCAGTAGGGTGATCACTATCAAGTTCTATGTATTTAGTACCGTTGTCCCATGCAGACTCCACACCAGCACCTCCACCGAAGACGTCACCCTGTACGAAACCGCCATCGGTTTTGACTAAGGTATTACCCATTACTACACCAAGGTCTTCACGAGTCAGATCCAGTGTTGGGATACCTGCACTAATTTTGTCGGTATTACGCAGTTCATTATAAGCCGCGAGCTGTCCGTAACCACCGCCATAGATACGGTGCATGAAGGTGTTGCCACCCACACGAACGTCGGTATTGCCTGTTACGATACCAGCAAAGCCACCACCGAGAATACCGAGGATGGTATATCCTGGCTCACCATACTGCTGGTCAGCGATACCGATTTCAGGGTCATCTATTGTTCCGCCTATGGCATTAGCCTTCGTGTCACCAGCGTCAAATCGGCTTGCCTTGGCACGCTGTGCAGTTGCTTCATCACCGAAGTTCTGATGTCCAGGCTTAGCCCACTGCTCTTCTGTCTCACCGGCAGCTTCAAGGATTTCTTCGTCAACACCAATCTGTACCTGTGTCTTACCTACAGAGGTATATGCACCGAAGCCTCCACCGAAGACATAGAAGTGAGGATCTTGGTTGTCATTGTAACAGTCTTTCCACTGCTGAGTACCCATCAGGTCAGCACCAAACATACCGCTTACCATAGATACACGTGCACGACCGGTAGGGACTACATTGCCTTCGTCATCAAGGAGGTCACCATTAGCATCAACAGCATCAGCGCCCTGACCTTTCTTATTCTGAAGTACACCAGAAGAATTGTATGTACCTACACGACAAGCAACATAACCACCACCGAAGATATTGTGCTTAATGAGGAACTGTCCCTTGCTTCCCTTGCTGTCATCAAAGAAGAGATTGTTATGTATCTTATTCTCTGCATCTACATAGTTTGATGCCTTTGATGGATCCCAAGAAACAATATCACCCTTTGCCAGAGTTCTTTCTTCCGTTACTTCTGTTTTAGTATATACAGAAGTGTTAGAAAGTTCTGTCTTACGAGCATCATCCAACGCATCATATCCTTCCTTTGAATAGGTGTAGGTGACTTCTATCTTTTTACTACTATCATCAGGATCAGTTATCTCACCCTTGAAGATATATGTCACGAGGTCAGAAGACTGAGGATTATCCAGTGACGTTCTATTCCAGATTATATCACCACCCTTGATATCTACATTGGTATTACCAGACACATCGGCAGAAGTAACGCGGAGACTACCAGAAGAATAATCGTATGCAGTACCATCATTATTCATCTTGATGTCACCCTTACCGCCACCGAAGAGGTTGGCAGCGATGTGTCCACCTGTCATGCTGACATATGTATCACCGGCAACCCTCGCCAGCGCACCACCACCAAAGACATCACGCCATGCAGTACCACCGCCGCCACGACCTGGTCCAATGTTGACTTTAGTATTACCCGTTACCTTCGCCACATTAGGACGGTCTCCTGCTGCAAAGCTCGTATCATCAATCTTCACACCTTCGCCGGCACCAAAGATCTCACCATACACCTCACCGGAGTTGATGGTCACATTACACGCTGTCTCGTCATCAACGGCATTGACTTGCGCCAGCTGACCACCGCCGAAGACCTTACCCTTTACTATCTGTCCATACGCTGTGGTGGATGCTCCAAGCATGAGGAGCATTCCTACCATCGTTGCTATATATCGTTTGTTCTTCATAAACATATATTGACTATTTGTCTATATCGCTCTTTGCTATTAAAAGTTCCCCCTTAGGGGGTTAGGGGTCTTTAGTATCCTAATGTGACATTTGTCGTACCATTGACTACCGCTTTGTTGAGATGACCTTTTTCACCCTTGCCGCCGCCATAGACGTTACCGTTGATTGTACCACTGTTGATGACTACGTTGATGTTGCCATCTACAGCACCTAACTTACCACCGCCGAAGATGTTACCATTGAACTCATGGCCGTCAGGGAAATCAATGGTGACGTTGACGGTACTCTTATACTGGCTGCCCAAGTCGGCATTACCAGTAGTAGCAATGCGAGGGTATTCCTCTACGAAATTATCGCCTACGTTTTGTGCTTTACCAGCATTAACATCTGCTTGTGTAGCTTTGACTGTTGCAGATGCTATACCCTGACCGGCACCATAGATATCGCCTCCGATGGAAGGAGTTCCACTGATACGCATATTCACCGTACCATTCATCTCTGCAATATGGGTAATGGTCTGTCCATACTTATTTACCTTGTTGAAATAATTGGTAGCTCCCTGGCTTCCACCATATATGCTACCTGTGATTTCTCCGCCAGTGATATTGATGTTTGCAGTTCCGAATACTGAACCAATACCTTGCAATGCTACTGCTTCAGGCATCTTATCTACATATCCGTAACCACCACCATAAACATTACCATTAACTTTGCCGCCTGAAATATTGACGGTAGTGTATGAATTTGCAAGATCCAACTGCTCCGTTACATATTCACCTGCATCATTGAGATTATGCAGTGTAACCTTAGCCATCGGAGAGGTTCCCTTATCCATGCTACTCCATGTTCCATATCTTGTGTCACCATACTGTACATTGTTAATGATTGCATTTTCCTTGCTATAATCAGCCGTCGTTGCGTATGGCAAGTGTGCGTCCCAAGGATTTACACCCATGACACCACCTGCACCACCTGCATAGACATGGCCTACAGTTCCACTCTTAACGTTGACCTCCGTATGACCGTAATAATACATATCTACAATTGATGTGGCAGCATCACCGTTAGCCTCACGTCCCAGACCGCCAGCATAAAGGTTACCGACAGCAATATTCTTACAATCTTTATCCTGCTCTACGTTAATGACCGTACGTCCGAAATACGTTGCGTTAGGCCACTGTCCCCATGCACCTGGTGTACCGCCTTCTGGTGTATAAGTAGCATTTCCGTTAGGCACAGGGTTTCCTTGATTACCACCTACGATGTATGACACGTTACCTCCATGGAAGTTGATAGTATAGTCGCCATACATAGAGCCATCGGTAAGACCTGCAATGACACAGTTGATGTCGCCAGTGTAAGTAGTGCTACCGCCACCACCGCGTTGATTGGTCATTTCGTTTTCTTTGTCAATGTCGATATTGACGACAGCCCATACAGGATTTGCAGCTGAACCAAGAATGGTATGGCTGGTATTACCTGATGCAGCAAAGAATTTATTGGTATAACGTCCACCCATAATACGACCATAGTGTCCTGACTGGAACGTTACAACCTGTGGCTTCTCTCGAGTTGTGTATTTCTTAATGTCTGCTTCTGCAAGGTTTGTTGCAGTAAGTACAATAGTCAACTCTGGGTAGGTTCCGCCAAAATTGCCATGCGACTGACTAAGATTCTTGAAATCAGTCAGTATTAATCCCTTACCGAATGTAACGTCATTGCCATGACACTCTATGAAGTTGTTGCCTGATGATGAACCACTGAAAATGAGATCCTCAAACTTTGTATCGGCAAGAACAAAGCAGTTATGTCCATCTGTCTCATAGTTATTGGCATTTTCTTCTGCGCCTCCCGCCCAATACTCACAGATAATAATCTCACCATTATAGTCAGAACCTTCATATTTACCTGTAAGAGTGGCTGGGTTTTTGCCTCTGCTTTGGAAACGATTAGTATAATTATTCCTACTTAGATTAGCAGAAGTAACACCACTTCCTTGTGGATTCAACTTACCAATAACAACGATGATATTATTATCTACAGTACCACCCTGAGCAACTGTCTTCAGAAGTTCGTTGGCTTTTGCCAATGTCTTTACAGGCGTTAGTGGAGTCTTGCCATTATTCTCATCGTTGCCGACGGCAGTAACAGCATCTCCTGTTACATCTGTGACTAACTTGCCTGATCCATCCCTATAGAAGATTGTGTTGTTACCATTGACGTAAACAACCGTTGCACCATAAATAATGAAGAATCGTCCTACTTCCACACCTAATTCCTTAACTACAGCCTCACACCAAACGGTATTGTTGTAGCTTTCAAATGTAGTATTGTCCAATGTGAGTGTCTGCGCAGTCTGACCTACGATTTTATCCGCATCAGCCTTTGTAGAATACCACTGATATGTAGTGGCAAAAGTAGCCTTAGGGTCTGTAGCCTTCTGATTAAGATTGAATGTGAAAGTTGTTTTCTCACCATTCTCTGCAGCAGTAATATTCGGATTACACAAATCCTTGTCTGCCTCAACGATCTCGATAAGAGTAGTATATCCTGATGCTGAAGCCTTCACGTACTTTGTCTTCAGACTGACTGGCACATTGTACGTATTGCCTGTTACACCTGTAATATCGTTCCAGTTTGTACCGTCAAAGCTTACCTGCCAATTATATGTAGAAGGAGTAGCACCTTCCATGACAGCCATGAACTCATTGGTATCATCACCATTTATGTCTTTCTTGCGAACGAGAGAAAGTTCTACGTATGGATCTGTTGTCAGGCGAACAAAGCCACCATCCCAAACGAAGTTATATCCTTCTGTTCGTTCCTTATTGAGGAGTTCAAGAGATATACCATTTGCTATGTTTCTTGCTCCATAGTTAACACCTTGATATTTTGGCGCACTATATGTGTTTGCTGCTTCTGTAGCATCACCATGTGCTGTCATTGTGCGGAATCCATAGCCACAGGTATTTTCTGGGACTGCATCTGTTATCTCTGTTACAGTCGTACCATCCTGAATCTTGAAGTCATAATACTGGGCGTTGGTAATTGTTATCTGCGAACCGGCAGCAGCGTTGTTACCCTCCCACTGCTTTGAGTAGTTTTTCCAATCATTACCCTGCTGACTTGCATAACGCAAAGCAGCAACCACAGGACTTATCCATGCCTTACGAGCATTGACAGTTCCAGAGAAAAGGGTGTATTTAGGCATTATGCTCTGCATCTGTTCCTGTGTGGCACCAGTAGCGATGTATCTGCCAACGATACCACCGACATTGAACTGACTTGCTTCAGAGACATTTACAGCAGCAGCAGTTGCCTCGTATGCGAACTGTGGTTTTGTAAGAGTGATATCCACCTGCGCTGCGATGTGTTGAATGTCAACAGCTATCGGAGCATTGGTTGTTGACTGGAAGTCATACTGCACAGAACCTACAGCACCGCCCACATAGAGTCCCTTTGTTGCAAGGTTGTAGTCACTGGTTGTACCAGCATCGGTAATCTGCGAATTGCTGATCTGGATATTCTGAATAGTAGTATTGCTGCCAACGATACCAGCAAGCACACCAACCATACAGAAGTTACCATTGCCTGACGTTCCATTATTATAATAGAAAGATGTATTGTCTGTCTTATGAGTGAGAACAGCGCCATCAATTACGAGGTTTTTGATAGTTGTGCCTGTAGCCGCAGGACTTCCCACAGCAGAGAAGAGTCCCCAACCCATGTTATAGTTGGAGTTGAGCGCACCGGCATACCAATTCTCCTTGAGACCACTGATCTTATGTCCCTTACCGTCAAAGACGCCACTGAAGATGAAGTTCTGGTGGTAGCCAGCAATAGAGCCCTTTGTATCATTGCTCTTAGGGAAAGAGATAGGAGTGAAGTTAGCGACACCACTCATATCAATGTCACCATCCATCTCGTAGTATGCCTTGTTATAGTGGTTGACCGAAGTGAGAGTTCCCTCCCACTCCACATTTGCATCAAGCGTAGAGAGGTGTGAGAGCAACTGCAATTCATCAGCACCGGTAGCACCACCAAGGAGGTAAGGGTTCAACTTTGTACCAAAGGTTGAGATGTCCTGACTGCTGTCCTTTACACGCAGAACGATAGAACCGACATTGCCTGTAGCTATAGCGGCTACACTACCACCCTTCTTGCCTATTACGGTGATGTCCTTAATAGAGCCTGTTATATCGTTTATTGACAATGCGATAGAAGCTGTAGCTGTAGTTTCAGCGCTCTTAACACCGTTGACATACCACTCATAGCTATCCAGAGCCTCAGACGGTGTAACGGTGAAGTTCTTTACAAAGCCACGTGTAGTGGAAGGTGAGAGCGTCATCGTTGCGGTTGAACCGTTGAGCACAATGGTCTTGACTGCCTCAGCATTTGCATCTGGTACATAGATACCACGGTTGATGCCCTGCATATAATACATATAGTATTCCGGGTATGTAGTACTGTTCGTGGTCCAAGCAGGGAAGAGAGTCTTATCTACATCAGTGCCGCCAGAGGCGGTATATGCAAGAACAGTCTTGGAAGGCTTTACTGCTCCCGCAACCTTGTTGTTGTCTATCAATACTGAAGGAGTGATGGTAAGATAGTTTACACTATTATCAAGTGACGTAGAAGCAGTATAGTTTCTTGTTCTTGTTGTCTGTGTCCTTACATTGTCTGTAAGTCCGATCTTATATCCTGTGTAATACCATGTCTTTGCCTTCTCCCACTCTGCTGGTGTCAGTGCAGCTGCGTTGCTACCAGTATAGTCATCATAAGCGTAAGCTGCAGCACCCTGATTTGTATGGAATATACCAACGATAGGACCTACGGCTGCAAATGGCGCATAGATCTTACCAGAGTAGTAAAGGTCCTTAGGCAGGCGTGAAGGAGTATTGATACGACCGATAACACCACCTACAACAAAGGTGTGCTTCTGATGATTATAGAGATTTCCGCTCGTATTGGCACTCTCTGGCTTATAGCCGCTGAGGTTGATGTCATTGCCATCAACAATACAGTTGTGAACATCTGTGAAGGTAGTAGCATTTTGTTCCATGTAACCTACAAGACCACCTACTGCCAAAGCCTTGCTGTCCTTGGCGAAAGTAAGATTGCTGCCAGTGTGTATCTTTCCGTTTAGGACTTGTACCTTTTCAAGTGTTGAGAATTCTGTAGCAGTAGCTTTCATATAACCCACTGCACCACCAATGTACTTGTTGCTAGTGTTGCTGATGTTGAGAGTTATGTCACCAGAAGAAGCAGCAGAATTCTTCAGTGTAGCGAGATTCTGATAGCCAGCCAGACCACCTACATACAATGTTGTTGCCGCTGCATCACCACCGAGGGTGATTGTAGGCTTGGTAATATTGATGCCTGTTGCTGTTGATGTAAAGCCAGCTGCACCAACGAAGTTACCGAATGCACCACCGATATATGATGTTGCTGATATTCCGCCGTTCAGGGTAAGTGTTGCCGATGTAGTTATCTTACAGTCGTCAAGGGCGCATCCTGTGTTCACGTTACCTGCAAAGCCGCCGAAGTAACTACCGGCAGTCACCTTACCACCAACGGTGATGCTTGAAGTTGAAAGAGTAATTTTACTTGTAGTATTCAAGCTACCTGTATAAGCACGTCCCTGTATGTAGCCTGCGAAACCACCAAGATAACTTCCTACCGTGATACCTCCCGTTACGTTAATGGTTGATGCTGATAGCGTGATATTGTTCGTTGTGAACTTTGCATCTGCTAATTTATCCTGTGGAGCAAGATAACCAGAGAACCCACCAATCTGACAACCTCCAGAAGTAAGGCTGCCATTGATTGTTATCGCAGAGTTAGCGATATTCCAGTTGTCTAAGTTTACGTTAGTTTCTGACCTACCAATGAAACCTGCCTTTACACTGCTCACTGTGGTTGTTTCTTTGTTTGCTACCTCACCAATGGTCAGTGCAGAGTTACCTGTTACAGTCACATCTGTCATATCTAACTTCTGCGCAGCAACTCCGAAGATACCACCAGCGAAGGATCCGATGTTGAGTGCTTTATTAAGATTGCCTGTGGATTTACATATCACAGTAGGATTGCTTGCGGTTATCGTCTTGATAACATCACAGTAGGTATTGATTCGACCGAAGACACCACCAACATAGCAGTCCTGCCAAGCAATTGTGTTAATAGTAACTGAAGGCGAAGGAACAGTCAAGCCATCAATGCTTGTAGGATAGTTTGCTGCACCCTGTATGTTTGCAATAGCACCACCGACGTATGATGTTACGGTATTAATCTCACCGACAGTTATGGTAGAAGATGTTGTTACCTTACAATTTTTCAGTTTACATGCTGTAGCTATATGACCTGCAAAACCTCCTACATAGCTACCTGCCTTGATAGCTCCGCTGACAGTGATAGCTGGAGTTTTGATGGTAACGTCATCCATCGTTACAGTCGTATTATCCTTCGAACGACCGATACCATGACCAACGAAACCACCAATGTGACTTCCAGCTGTAATATCACCGGTAACGTTTATGGTTGTTGCACCATTTATCTTTATCGTCTTGAAGGAAACCTTATTTCCTATACCATCGCTAGGCTCTACGTTTCCAACGAAGCCACCCAGGCGAGAACCAGTTGTTGCGAGGTTACCATTTACCGTTATCTTGCTAATGCCTGATATAGTCCATGTGTTAAATGACACGTTAGAGCCAACTTGACCGATTACACCAGTTCTGATACCAACGGTGTTGCTGGTGTTAGAAGAACCAAATGTCAGGTCAGACTTGTCGATAGCTACATTCTTCAATGAAACTTCCTGAGCACTGCTACCATTGATTTGACCTGCGAAGGTACCAATCTGCTGAGCAATAGCTACATTAGTCGTTGTCAAATTTGTGCCAGTGAGATTTACGCCATCTACAGTTATGAATGTATTTATACGTCCGAATACGCCACCAATAAGAGAATTGGCAACTGTATAGTTATTGGTAGTGATTGAAGGAGAGGTAACTGTCAGTTTCTTCACTTCTGAAGTAAAGCTTGACGCGCCGGCAAAGTCGCCTATAGCACCACCGATATAGCTGACAGCCTTGATGTCGCCTGCTATATTTATAACAGGAGAGCTAACAGTATTTTTGTTTGCTTCTGTACCATCGCCAAGCACGGTGCTTTTTCCACCTTGTCCAAGCAGTGCACCAATATAACTACCATTATTGATACCAGCTTTAAGTTGTATATCTGTTCCACTGACAGAACAGCCCTTGATAGTAGTCTGTGTATCTGCTGTCGTACTCTGTGAATAGCCTACAAGACCTGAGATGCGTGAAGCATTAGCAATAAGGTCGTAGGTTACAGAAACATCAGATGTAGAACAGTTTGTAACTGTTGTCTGATTGTTGATGTGACCAATCAAACCACCGAAGTAAGCGTTTGTCGTTGTACCCTTTGCTGTAATTCCAAGAGTTGTTACTTTACAGTCCTGAACCTTGGTATCTGTATTAGTCTGACCAACAACACCACCTACATATTGGTTACCGTTAATGTTTTTGGCATATGTAATAGTACTATTAGTAACCTTAACATTAACGATATCCGCATACTTATTTGTCTTACCAACAACAAAGCCGACACTGGTATTACCTGCCAAATCAACAGTTGGTTCTATCGTTGCATGGTCAATTGTGAGGTTCTTCACCTCTGCACGATTGTTCGCAGCCTGACCTTCCACCTGACAGAACAGACCATAGTTTAGATTCGCCTTAGAAGGAGCAAGATTCATGTTCTTAATGATCTTACCATTACCATCAAACTTTCCTTTGAACGTACCATTCTTCTCGATGTATGTTGCCCACGACTTGTTGTCAAGGTCGATATTAGCATCCAGTCTCCAATACTGAGTGCTGGATGAGATCTTGCCATTATATGAAGCAGTCCAGAAGAAAGCAAAGTCATTAGCATTCTTAATCAAGAAAGGACTTCCCATTGTACCATCACCCGTGATGCCAGCAGCATTTACGGTGGCAACATTCGTGTTTGCAGGAACAGCAGGAACTTTTCCATCCCACTTGTCGAATACAGGAGGTTCTTGCGCCCACGCTGAGGTGGCTCCTGTTGTGAGCAGGAGGAGAGCGAGGAGGATATGACGTGCTGTACATGCAGCCCGAGACTTCAGGCTGGCATTAAACTGTGGTGTTGTTTCACTAATGTTAATCATCTCTTTCAAAGCAATGATTGGTCTGTTCATATAGCGTTGAATGTTTATTTACGTCAGTTATTAAGGTCGAAAAAACAGGACTACATAACAATCCCTGAGTTTCTTATCATAGCAAAATTAGCAAAAAAGCCTATTATAATAACACGCGACGCATTATTAAACAATAACTTTTAAGTTTATTTAACTATACAATAGAATATCAGTATCTTGTTTTAACAAAAATTTCCAGTAAGAGGATCAGATGCTGAGCATCTAATCTTCTTACCGAAAATGCATTATTTAACGTTTGAATTTGATACCCTTGAAGATATAAACTTCACCCTGACGGAGGAGGTCCGCACGTACCTTACGTCCGTGGAGGTCGTATATCACAGCATCAGGATCAAGGATCATATCAAGGATGCCTTCACTACCCTCTCGGTCATATACACCGTTGATGTCGGTAGCATAATCATCTTCGATATCATCATCGAATACCATCTGCATGTAGCCTGCCTTGGCAGCTGCATCAAGTGAGCCGTCAGCCATTGCCTTCTGTGCCTCTGCCACGTAAGCAGCATCGAGCCATGCGTAGTTAGCATTATATGTCTTGCCGACATACTTGTAGAAGCCAAGACCGTATGACGTCTTGCTTGCAAGAGTATAACCAGCAGTACCTGCCGCAGGAACGTTTGTCACAGAACCTGTCATGAGACTCATGTGAGGGAATTCTTCTACAGAGAGACTCTGAGCTGTACGATACTC